>NZ_JBSGHG010000005.1:0-236272 GCF_053604275.1 Streptomyces sp. NPDC004051
GCAGCGACCTCATAGACGGCTGCCTCGCCGAGACCGGCCTGACCATCAGACCTGCCTGAGTAACCCAACGACACCACGAGTTCAACCTCAGTAACTGCGTGACAACTCCCACGCACAGCGGCGGACAGTCGTACACACCTGCGGACCGTCGCAGCAGGTGAGAGGCACATCAGCCCGGGGTCGAGCGCCCGCCCGAGTTGCTTCGGGTCAAAGAGGTCGCATCCACAAGCCAGGCGAAATTCGAGGACGGAGTCCGGGCCGTCTCTGAGCCGTCCAAGGTCAGCCGGCGCCGACCAACAACGACAGAAGCCCACGACATCTGAACTGGTCAGAGCCGTGGGCTTCTTCAGTCCCGCTGGTCAGCGGAGCCGGTGATCAGTAGACCGGCTGTTCAAGCGGTGACCCCGGCTGGTCGCCACGCGAAGCGTCTCCCTCAGGGCTCCGGTCAGGTTCTTCGCCAGAAGCCGCATGTCGTCCGGGGCCGTGTCGGCGGCGAGCATGTCGATCGCTTGGTCCAGGAGTTCGGTTGCCGTGCCGAGTTGTACTGACTCGATGTTGTCGGCCAGGCGGGACATGTAGCCGTCGTTGTCATCGGTGCTGAGGAAGCACGGCTTGCCGTCGGGCCCCGTCCAGGGGAGGAGCCGCAGTTCGTTCGACGTCGTCATACCTTCGTCGGCCTCTCGTCGATCGCGTGGTGAGTAGTGAACACCGCGTCGGCGCGGTCTCCCGGCAGCACCAGGAGGGCCGCCTCGACCACGCGTCCAGCGGTGTCGGCCGTCTGGCGTGTGACGGCGAGGATTGCCAGGGCTGAGCTGATCCGGAGGGTGGATGCCTCCTCCGGTGTCGGGAGGCGAACGCTGATCTCCTCCCGGACTTCAGCCGGCGGCGGGCGTAGTTCCGTCAGTCGCGTCACGACCGCCTCGTACGGGAGAGGCTCGCGGAGTATGGCGGCCGGCGCCAGGTCGCAGGGGACGTAGATGCGCGCCAGGCTGTGCGGTCTCTCGTCCTCATGGCCGAGACAGAGGATCTCGGTCAGAGGGGTACCGGTCGGCGTCTTCAGCAGGGCCGCGAGATGCCCGCGGGCCCGCACCCTGGTGGTGTGAACGGTGACGTTCAGGGGTGCAAGATCCGTGCTGTGCGCGTCCGGAGCTCGCCTCCCGCCGACGTACGTGATCCTGTGGAGCGGACGGCGGACGAAGTTCCCCTTGCCGTGGGTCTTCTCGACGAGGCCTTCCGCTTGGAGCACGGCGAGGGCATTCCGCAGCGTCGGCGTGCTCACCCTGTACTGCGCGGCCAGGTGCGCCTCAGAGGGCAGGCGTTCGCCGGGCTTGAGCCGGCCGGTGGCGATCCGGTCCCGGAGGTCATCGGCGATGGCGTCGCGTCGCGAGGGCATGGGCGGGATCACCGCCCCTCACTCGCACGAGCCGCAGGGCGACGAGCCGGGTCATCGTGTGGATGGTCAGAAACTCGCCCGAGTCGAATACGAGTCGTTTCGCTCCGCCGGGCAACTGGAAGAGGTCGGTCACCCGACACTGCTGACCCCCGACCTGGATGACGTCGCCACGCTGCACGCTGGCCGAGGTGATCTCGACAGGGGAGAGCACCGCGCCACTGAGTGCCGTTTCCTTCCCCGTGCCGCCTCCGTCGGTACGGGGCACTTGGCGATGGTGTGGCACGAGCAGTCGCAGGCTTCGTAGATCACCGGCACGTCAACCGGCGCGGTGGCCGGGGAGGACTCCGCGCAGGCGTGGTGCGTTCCGATCCGGCAGGAGGTCGACCGGTAGGAGTCGGGCCCCGGCACGTGGGGCTGTTGGCGAGGTGGCATCAGTGGTCACCCGCCGAGGCGTACCAAGGACCGGCGAGGGGAGCGCAGCTCACGGACGCCGAGCGGTGCCGTGCACGCGCCTCACTGGCCAGAACGTACGGGCGGACGAGCGCCGTCTCCTCACCAACGAGGATGCCTGTGTGCTCGCGGTGGCGACGCAGGAACAGCACCGCGCCGTGGGCAACTTCCGGGGACGCAGCCACCGGCCGCACAGGCGTTACAGACCGGCGGTGCCGACCCTTGTAGAGGTACCGCTCCCTGAGGTGCGAGGCGGTGCGGCGGATACGCTTGAGCACGGTATTCAGCCCCTATCGCTGATGGCCCGGTCCCCCGACAGCGCCCGTCGCGGGGACCGTTTGCGTACGACCGCCCAGAGGGTGCGGTCGTTCGAACTGGTGGCGAGGAGGCCGAAGCGGTCGGCATCGGCCACCGCTTCCAGGACCTCCCGCCATGACTCCGCGGAGAGTGGTTCCGGCACCTCCGCCTCGATGGCCGTGCAGTCGTCGCGCTCCTCCACACGCGTGGCGAGCCCGACGGCCGATAACCGGGCTGCGATGGCCTCCGCGCGCGCTGTGGAAGCAGGCACAGGGCAGCCCTCCGGTTAGCGGCGATCACTTTAAGTGAAGCTAGTTAACTAGATTAGAGCTAGTGGACTAGATTTTCCATATGCCTGAGCAACCGCCCTATCTCCGCATCGCCGACGAGCTTCGGCGGCGGATCGCGGAGCACGAGTGGGAGCCGGGGGACCGCCTTCCCTCCCGCGCCCAGATCGGCCAGGAGTACGGCGTCGGCGACAACGTGGTCCGCCGGGCACAGGAGTTGTTGATCTCCCAAGGTGTGCTCGAAGGCCGCGCCGGTTCCGGCACCTACGTCGCCGAGCCACGGCAACGCGTGCGCGTGGTCCGGTCGTCCGCGCGCGAACAGCCCGACGGCTCACCGTTCCGCGCGGACATGAAAGCCGTAGGCAGGCAAGGCGACTGGGAGAGCCGGACCGAGGCCAAGGTCGCGGCACCGGCGGAGATCGCTACGCGTCTCGGTATCGCCGAAGGCGATCTGTGCGTGCGGACCGCGTACGAGTTCCTCGCCGACGGCCGGCCGGTGCAGTTGTCGACGAGTTGGGAGCCGTACGACCTCACCGGCGGCACACTCGTCGTCCTCCCCGAGGGCGGGCCGCATGCCGGGGCAGGGGTCGTGAACCGCCTGGCGGAGATCGGCATCAACGTCAGCCACGCCGTGGAACAGCCGGAGCCCGGGCAGGCGACCGCCGAGGAGGCCTCACTCCTGGGCATCCAGAAGGGCTCACTCGTCACGCACATCCGGCGGACCTACTACAGCGACCAGGGCCGCCCCGTGGAGACCGCGGACATCGTCGTGCCCGCCGCACTCTGCGAGATCGTCTACGAGATTCCGATCCCCCGATAGCCGTCCGCGCGTGCCCCCTACGTGCCCCCGCGTGCCCCTTGCGTGCCCGTTCGAGCGGGAAACCGCAGGGAACAGCGGGGAGCCCCAGGGCCGGACATGAGAACGACCCCCGACCGAATCACCAGGTCAGGGGCCGTTCTCACTGCTCTCAGCGCGGAGGCGGTGGGATTTGAACCCACGGTGACATCGCTGCCACGACGGTTTTCAAGCCCGTTCTCCACACCATCCGCGCTTTAGCGGGCAGTGCGCCGTAGCTCCCGTAGCCAGATCCAGCGGTGCTGACGAAGGTGGCATCCCAGCAGAAGGCCACGTGAGTTGTTACGGCATGTCCCGCCGGAACGAGTCGAGGCACCGCAGTAAGTCGGCACCTGAAACGCGAAGTACAGCACGCTGACAGCTGTGAGCGTCGCGGCTAGCATCCAAGTGCCTTGCCTCGTGATCCACTCATAAGCAGCCAGCCCGGACGTGGCGTAACCCCAGTAGAGGCGGAGCCCGCCGATGCTCTCCGGAAACGCCAGCTTCATATGAGGGCGGGGCAACCGCCTACGCCTCCTCGGGGCACCCTCCGTGTCCGCTGCGCGGAAGATATCCCGCATCCTCCAAGATGCCCCGATGACGATGGACATTGCGGAGAGCAGCTGCAGCAGCTTCCCAGGGCGGCTTTCGAGGCCGGCAAGCCACTCTTCCTCGTAACGCTCGGCCATCGATGTATCAGTGATGCGCCGCGCAGACCAACGCACCAGCTTTCGACCTAGCCAAGGGCACACATCGACTGCCTCGTTAACGATTACACCCAGCGCGAGGGGAACGAGGATCTCGACAGCGCTCACCAAGCGCCTCCCCACCGAGTCGTGAACCGCAGGGCAGGCCGCAGCCTGCCGCCGATCCGCACGGAGGGAAGCTCGCCCCGTCGCTCAAGCACGACAACGCGGCTAGCTGCGGCTCCGTCCTTCGTCAGAGCGTAGAAGCGGCGCCGCGGACGCCCCTCCTCAGGGTGCCCGTCTTCCCAATGACTCTCCAGCCATCCGGCCTGCTCCATGCGGGCGAGGATGGGGTACACGCTGCCCGTCGGCCTTGCAGCAGCCTTGGCTACGGCAAAACCATGCAGCTCAGCAGGGGAGGCGAGGAAAGCCTCCATGACGTCGAGCGTCGCCGACGTGATCCGGAAGGGATGCTCCATGCCCTAACTCTACATATGAAGCGATGCGGTTGGCTGCCTTTTTGCGACGGCGCCACGACCTCATTCGGCACACCAGCCTGCTTCCGTGCGCCCCTGCCGCGCCGCTCCCTCGCTCCGGACGCCACTGGACTATCAGCCCGCATGAAGGGATTCGGGAAGTACTGGGGTTGGGTCGTCTTCGCAGTACTGATTGCAGGCTGGCTGACTTTCGACTTCGGACCGGTCGTGCTCCTCGTCCTGTCCGGGGTCAGCGCCTTCTACTTCTTCTTCAACGTGCCCGTGTGGTGCGGGGCGGAGGGGCGTGGCGGCTCGTGCCGCAACAACAGCCACGGGGCTCTCATGGGCTGCCACCTTCGCCAGCACAAGTGGCAGAAGCTCAAGATGATCTTCTGGAGTGCCCGGTGGGCACGGCTCCGCCAGGAGCTGTTCCAGAACGCGACCACCACCCTGGCCAGCCTGGGTGGCATTCTCGCTGTGACATCAGGCATTGCGGCCACCTTGCAACCACTGTTCGGAGGGGGTTGGTAGCAGGCTCGCTGACATCCACGCCTGACATCAACGACAGCGAACAGCAGCGGTCAGCGACGTTCCCCAGCGAATCCGGCCCGGTTGACGAGAAGGCCAGCATGGCTCCTTGGATCGAACTCCTAAAGCGGGTGTCGCAGGTTCGAATCCTGCCGGGGGCACCAGCGGAAAGGCCCCGGACCGATCATGGTTCGGGGCCTTCGGCGATTCGGTTTCAGGCGGCGTGCGGGGTGAAGGTGACGCGGGAGTCGCCCTCGTCGATGGCCAGGTTCAGGGTGCCGTCCAGGGCCTTGGCCAGGCGTCGCAGCAGCGGAAGCGTCGGCACGGTGTCGCCGCCCTCCATCCGGGACACCTGAGGCTGTGTCATCCCGGCCCGCTCGGCCAGCTCGGCCTGGGACAAGCCGAGCTCGATCCTGCGGTCGTAGACCGCCTGCCCGAGGTCGCCGGCCAGCCGCGCGTCGACGTACTCCTGGTCGTACTCCACCGTCTCACCCGCAAGCTGCCGGGCCCGGCGCGTCCTCCACGTGCTGTGATTCATCAGCTCTCCTTGCGCCGCTCGTAGGTGTACTGGGCATGACCGTGCTCAGCCTCGCAGGCCTTCTGGGCCTGGTGCGCACGCTCGACTTCCGCCGCCTCACGCATCCTCGTCTTGCGGAACACCGTCAGCAGAACGATCCGCTGCCCGGGAGCGAGCCAGTACGGGATGCGCACGGCTTCTCCGTCCAGTTCGAAACGCAGCTCACGCAGCTTGCCGCCCAGGTGCCGCGAGTACGGCTCACCGAGCGTCGTCGGCTCGTCCAGCAGACGGTCCGTCTTGTCCTCCACCCGCCGGTAGAGTCGAAACGGAAGCAGCTCCAGCCAATCCCGCACCTCGGGTTCGATCTCGATCTCCCACCGCTCCGTCATGCAATCAACGGTATATACCTTCAATTGCATAGCGCAAGCCTCCACCGCCCTCCGCGGCCTGCGACAAGAGGCTTCCCCTGCAGTCGGCCCGGAACGGATTCAGCACACATGAGGCCGGGAAACCCCGTGAACACGTGAGAGCTAAGGAGGGGTGTTTTCCCAGGCCAGGCACCCCACGGCCGACGTTTCCGCAGGTCGCAGCCCCGCCCAAGGAAAACTCCTCAAGCGGGTGTCGCAGGTTCGAATCCTGCCGGGGGCACCAGCCGAAAGGCCCCGGACCGATCATGGTCCGGGGCCTTTGACGGCTTGGTTTCAGGCGGCGTGCGGGGTGAAGGTGACACGGGAGTCGCCCTCGCCGATGGCCAGGTTCAAGGTGCCGTCCAGGGCCTTGGCCAGGCGGCGCAGCAGCGGAAGCGTCGGCACGGTGTCGCCGCCCTCCATCCGGGACAGCGGACAGGCCGTCGCTCTCGCGCAGGTCCGCGGGGAGGCGCGGGGCCCTGTAGGTCCGATGGGAGCGCTCGTGGTGCCCGCGGATCTTCTCCGTGAGCTCGGCGGCCTCGCGCTGCCGACGGGAGGGGCGTGGTTCTTCCAGGCGTGGTAGCCCTGTCATGACACACCCGGCCGCCGGGCCGTGAGGGAGACGTCGTGGTGTGCCGTGTCCTCGTCGATCAGCCGGCGGCAGATCACCGGCTGGTCTCCCGGATGAAGAAAACCGTGGCCGTACGGAGGATCGCCTTCTCCTCGAGCAGCTGCTTGACCTCGCGGCGCGGCTGGGCGAGTTCTTCCTTCTCGTCGCGGGTCAGGCCGGGGCGTTCCCCGGTGCCCACCCGGCCCTGGTCGGCCCGGGTGGGGATGGTCTGGGCGGACGGCTCAAACTCCTTCGTCGGCGCCTCCGGCGGGTAGGCCGGACGCGTCCTCCGCCCGATGAACTCCTCCTTGCGGGACTCAGTGCCCCGAAGCGAAAGGCAGCCCACCGAACCGGGACAACTTCACACGAAGCACCAGCACCTGTCGGCCGGCCTGCAAGAGTGCTCAGACGACCGTCTTGAGCATGCGACTGAAGCAGTCCTCGACAGCGAGCCGCCTCCCGCCTGGGAACGCAATCAACTCCGGGACGTGCTGTGGAGCGGATGCCATGGACCGTGGCTCGGCGCCACAGTCCGTACCGGCGGTGCAGCGCTCAGGGAGTCAGCGGGCCGGTCCACCGCGCCCGGGGCCTGCGCGAGTCCGGTGGCCCACAACTGGTCGACACGCGAGCGCTCGGTGACGTTCGGGTAGGGGTTGGTGCAGGACGAGCCGCCGCCGCCGCCTGACATCAGCTCACTGCACGGCCCGTTGTAGTTGTCCGGCAGGCCCAGCACGTGCCCGGTCTCGTGGGTGGCGATGCGGACCGAGTCGTGCTGCTGGTTCTGGGCGTAGTCGAGGAAGATGTAGCCCTTGCCGAGGCTGCTGCTGTAGGCGTGGGAACCCCGCGGGTCGTTGCCCTCGCGGTAGGAGAAGTCGGCACCGCCCGACGTCTCCTGGAGCTTGATGTTGGACACGGAGCTGTTCCAGATGGAGGCCGCGCTCGATATCTGCGAACGGAAGCTCGGCGCCTGGGAGGCGTTGTAGTAGACAGTCACCGCCTGCGCGTTCGGCTGGGCGGCGCGCTTCTCGGCGACGGACTTGAGCACGGCCTCGGAGAACGCCTTGTTGTTCGCGGCCTCCTTGGCCGACCCGGCGTACCGTGCCACGGAGGCACCAGAGGCAGCGGACGGGGTGGCCGCCGTCTGGGCGCTCGCCGGCACCGCCGCTCCCAGCGCGCTGGAGGCCAGACCCAGGCCGAGAGCGAGGGCGAGGAACCTCGCGGACGTTCGGGACAACTTCATGTGGGGGGGCTCCTACTCACTTGGTGACGCCAGCACCCGGTGCGCGGTCGACTCCGTGTGAACACCGATTCCGCACTGCGGCGACATCCTGTGAGTCGCCATTCTTAGAACGGCTCGACAGGGAGCGCAAAGGGTCCCGCCACTACGTCGCCTCGTAGGCCCCGGGACCTCGCCAGGGCAGTGCACGGGTCTCCGGTTCCGCCCGTGGCGGCAGGAGGAGAAGCTGTCGCAGCGCCAGAAGCCTTACACCACAGGGCAGCGGGCGTACGGGCCGACCGGGCGGAATTCCGGGACATGCGACAGGGTCCCCACATGGACCAAAACGGACAAATCCCCAGATGTTGACCACGTCGCGTCTACTAAGCACGCCGGTTGATTGACGGAGCGCTGTGACCGACATCATGAAATATGGCCTTCTGTCCCTTCTGCGCTCCACCGGCCCCGAGTCGCCCCAGGGAGTCATCCTCGACGTTGACGTTGGGCGACACCCCTCACCGCCGAGCCGCCACCGCTCAGTCCTGATCAGGAGGGAAGCCGGGCCCGCCGTGCAGCCCGACGAGCGGCTGGAGGAGAGGTCGCTCGGCCTTCTCCAGCTTGGTCTTCGCCTTGGCCAACTGCTTGGCACGCCGCTTGTGCATCTTCTTCGAGACCTCGTCGAGACGGTCCGGGAAGAGATGCCCGTACGTGTCCAGGGTCAGCGTCGCCGACTTGTGGCCCAGCATCGTCTGGACGACGTTGACGTCCGCACCGCTGGCGATGGCGAGCGAGGCGGCCGTGTGGCGCAGCTTGTGCGGGGTGACCTTGAGGCGCCCCAGTCCGGCTTTCACGACCGCCGGCGCGAAGAGCCGCTGGCGGAAGTTGCGGGCCCGCAGCGGCCCGCCCTGCGGGGCGGTGAACAGGAGCTCGTCCTCGTCCCGCCCCTCGACGTGGGGCTTCAGCTCCTCCGCCAGGAATCTCGGGAGCGGTACGGACCGGCGTTCGTGGTTCTTGGGGGTGTCGAGGTAGAGCTTGCCGTTGTCCTCGACGTACGCCTTGACGATATGGGCACGGCAGGCGTCCAGGTCGACGCGTCCCACCTTCAGCGCGGACGCCTCACCCCAGCGCAGACCCGTGTAGGCCAGCAGCAGGATGAACACCCGGTAGGCGCCCGCCGCGTCGGCGAGTGCGTCCACCTGTAGGTCGTCGAGGTAGACGTGGTCGGCGGGGGCCGCCTTCGGGAGGAACACTCCGACGGCCGGGTTGACGGCCAGACGACGAACTTTGACCGCGCAGCGGGCCAGCCGCAGACGGCCGGTCTCGGTCAGGGGGCATTACGGTGGGGCACGAGGGCCTTTCTGCTGCTGGGCGTAGATGTCGCAATCCACACCGAGCCAGAAGGCCCTCACCCATTTCAAGATCCCTCAGCCGAGACCTCTGTCACCAACCTCCGCGGACAGAACACCCCAACCGGCAGGCACCGCCGTGCCGGACTCACCCGACCAACGGGGCGGCGGTGGGTTGAACACCAAGTTCCGGGTCAGTTCCGGTGGTTCGGGGCGATCGGTCACACCTGGGCGGGCACGGTTGCCGGCGGATCTCATCGAGGCCACGAGGCTGACCTCCGCGTACCTCCACCGCTCTCAGGCCACTGCGGCCTTGCGGGACCGGACATGGTCCGGGACAGATCGCCACCGACCTGGCGGTGATGCTCGCCGCCGGCGGCGAGGCCATTGCAGACCGGGCCGTGCTGGACCAGGCCAAAGCGTTCGGCTCGATCGCCTCGACACCGACTGCCTGACGGCTGCTCGCCGACGTTGACGAGCGGACGATGGCTTCTGTGCACTCGCCCCGCGCTGCGGCTGGGGGGGGCACCTGGCTGCAGCCGCCGAGACCGGCGAGGGCATACCCGCTGACCTGGCCGCGGGGCACGTGCTGCCCGGCCTCGCCCCTGAACCTCGACGCCACTCTGATCACCTGGCGCTCCGGAAGGGTCCCGGAGCCCGAAACGGAACCCGGACATCCAGGAACACGTGTACGAAAAGACCTCGCCGCACATGACTGGAGGTGACAGGATTCCTTCAACCGGCCTGATAAAGGCCAGAGTTGGGGGATATTTATGAGGAATGGGAGCTACAGACGTGCCACGGCGCTGACCCTGGGCGCGACGCTGCTGGCCGCACTGCCGCCCGCCGCGACCGCTCATGCCACGGACAGCGCAGCCGCCCAGGCCACGGCGGAGGCGGCCCGCACCATGGATGCCGAGACCACCGATGACTTCGCCGCCCTCGCGGATGCCGTACTGACCAGACGGACCTCCGCGCTCCTGGACGGACCTCGGGCCACCCGCCGTTCCGACGCGGTGTTGCCGCTGAAGGGCGACGTGCACGTCACCAGCAGTCTGGCCCGCACGGAGGACACGGCGACCGAGGTACTGCGTGACCGCAGGGCGCGGCTCGCCGACCTGGACGAGGCGTACACGGCGGCCGAGACCGAGGTCGACGTGGACGAGGTGCTGGTGACCGGCGACCGGGCGACTGCCCAGGTCACCGAGACGACGATGCTCACGTACAAGAAGATCCAGGGAGACGAACCGCCGACCACCGGCTTTCAGGCCAGGCACGAGCTGACCTTCGTCGCCGCGCCGGACGGCACGTGGGAGCTGACCGGATTCACGCCTCTCGACGAGGGAGGGCCGGCCGCGGTCAACTCGGTGGCGGACACCGCCGGGGACGGCGGGCCCACGTTCACCGGCATGGCTGAGGAACCGATCGACGAGGGCGGCGAGCCCGAAACCGACGGCCCCGCGCCCCTGGAGAGCCAGGCGGGCACCACCCAGCCCACCGTCCAGGCCCAGGCCAAGGTCAGCGCGAGCTACAACTACACCGCCATGGCGAAGTACGCGGAGAAGTACTGGAAGAAATACAACCCCGACTACCGCAAGTTCAACGACGTCGGGGGCGACTGCACGAACTTCATCAGCCAGGCACTGCGGGCCGGCGGCTGGAAAAACGACACAGGTTGGTACAAGAGCTACAAGAACTGGTGGTACAACTCCTCGAACCAGACGACGTCCTGGATCAACGTCAACTACTGGGCGTCCTTCGCTCTGCACAGCGACCGTGCCTACAACCTGGACAACGTGTACAAGCTGGGGACCGGGGACATCCTCCAGATGGACTTCAGCGGCAACAGGTCCAAGGACCACTCCATGATCACCACGTACAAGAGCGGCGGAGTGCCCTACCTCACCTACCACTCGACCAACACCTACCGGAAGTCGGTGAAGAGCCTTGTGGCGCAGTACCCGCGCGCGACCTACTACGCCTTCCGCACCTGACGGAAGCGGACACCGCTCGTGGCGACGTCGCGCCGGGCTGCTCATGGCGGTGCTCTGCGCGGTAGCGCTCACCGCGTGCGGCGGCGGGGACGGCTCCGCGTCCGCGAAGCCCGACCTGGCGGACCAGGACCGTTTCCTGCACGACTACGTACGGTTTCTCAACCGCTCGGACGAAGACGGGCTGGCCGGGCTGCTCGACGCCCATCCCCAGGGCTCCAAGGATGCCCGCGCCCGGATCAAGGCGTACGGCGGACAGGACTGGGACGTCCGGTGGACGCGCACCTCTGACTTCGAGGGCGTATGGAAAGTGGACGTGTCCGGCACCGCAGATGCCAAGCGCCGACCCGTCCGCGTCACCGAGACCATCACCTGGGAGAAGGCGCGGTGGGTGATGAGCCCGCTCCCGGGTGTCGTACCGACCCCACCCGACGCAGCGGGGACCGAACCGCCCGGGTGAGCGCATCAGAGCCCGGCCGTTTCGCCTGAGCGGTGTCCGGTCTTGAACAAAACAGCGAACGTACCTCCTGACCTGGGGCGGCCGGGCTTGTCCAAGGCTTCTGCCGTTCCAGCAGGAAGACGTTTTCTGCGTACACACCATCGCCTGGCCCCCAGGCCCGTCGTCTCGGCCGACGCCCACGGAGTGGTCAGCCACGCAGGACCGCGTGCCCACGCTTGCCTTCTTCGCCGGGCTGTTCGCGCTTCGGTCACCGCAGACCGCAAGAGGCAGCCAAGCGAAGGCACCCGCCAGGCGCAGGTGCGCATCGTGCACGTCACCGACCGAACACACCATGGGTGAGTCGGCGGAACCAGCCTCGAAGATGCCGGCACATCCGCATCGTGCACACGGACGACCAGGTGACCGCCATGGCACGCGACATGCTGAAGGCGGCCGGCCTGCACGGGCACAAGTACGCCATCGACGCCGTTCTGGCGGCTGTGGCCGGGCAGGAAGCCGCACAGGGGGCCGAGGCAACCGTCTTCACCTCCGACACCGACGACATGAACCAACTCCTCGCGGGCCACTCCGCGCGAGTCGAGAAGGTCTGACGAGACGCCCGCACCTCACTCCGGCCGCTCGCCGGACCCCGAACACCCCATGGCCTTCGCCGGACAGCACACTCACCGGCACGGATTCGGCACACATGAGGCCGGGAAACCCCGCGAACAAGCGAGGACTACGGAGAGGCATCCGACCAGGTCAGCCGTCCTACGGTCGACGTTCATGCAGGTCCCGGACCTGGCCGGGGAAAACTCCTCAAGCGGGTGTCGCAGGTTCGAATCCTGCCGGGGGCACACGACGCAGGGCCGGTTCGAAGGGCTTGATCCTCCGAACCGGCCCTGCCGCATGATCACATCCGCGCCGCGCTCGTACTACGAAGTCCGTTGCGCTCCCACCCATTCGGAACCCTGGCGTCAGCCTTCGTGGGGCACCTTCGGGCGGGTGACCGGTACGACGGTGAGGAGGTCGTCCAGTCCTTTGAAGTCGTCGGGGTCGGTGGTGAAGAGGGGAAGGTCCTCGGCCACGGCGATGGCGGCGATCATCAGGTCGGCCACCCGGCGACGCGGCTTGCGGCCGGCGCTGATCACCGCGGCGCAGATGCGGCCGTAGATGCGGGCCGCGTCGGCGTCGAAGGGCAGGGGGTCGAACTCGTTCTCGGCGCGTTGCAGGACGTCGAGCCTGCGGGCGCGTTCGGCGTGTTCGTCGTAGCTGCTCTGTTCGTCGTTGCGGCGGACCTCGTGGGGACCGGCGGACAACTCGGCCAGGGTGATCGCGGTGATCGCCATTTCGTCCGGCAGTTCCTCGGGGGCCACCCACCGGCGCAAGATCATGATGTTGGTGTCGAGGAGGCCCTGCGCGTACGTCGAGCGGTCAGCGGGCATAGGGGTCGTCCAGGTAGGTGTCGGCCGTGGCGTCCTGGTCGGCGCGGAACGTGTCGAGGTCGATGTCGGAGGCGGTCCTGGACATCGCGGCGAACTCCTGGCGGGAGACGAACCGACGGCGTCGGCGCAGCGGGACGAGCTGACCGATCGGGTGTCCGTCGCGGGTGACGGTGAACGACTGGCCGCCCTGGATGGCATCCATGATCTCTCGGGACCGGTTGCGCAGATCCCGCTGGGTGATTTCGGGCTGAACGCTCATATCCACCACGGTAGCACCCGGTGCTACCAGGTAGCACTCTGCCCGAAAGCTTGCGCTGACAGCCTCCGGCCGTGAACGCAGCGAGCGACCGGGGTGGGACGGCGGTCGTCATGGGCGGCCTGAAGCACTCTGGTAAGCGTGCACCTCATCGGCGCGGCCCCGGACCGTGACACGAGCGGCAGGGCTTTCACGTCTGCGGCACAGGGCGGGTGGGTGGTCGTCTCGCGGACAGCCCGCGCCGGAACAAATTCAGCACACATGAGGACGGGAAACCCTGCGAACGAGCGAGAACCACGGAGGGGCATCTGACCAGGTCGACAGCCCTGTGGCCAATGTTTACGCAGGTCACGGATCTGACCGGGGAAACTCCTCAAGCGGGTGTCGCAGGTTCGAATCCTGCCGGGGGCACAGAGAAATAGCAGGTCAAAGGCCCTGTCGCCCGAGTGGGCGGCAGGGCCTCTTGATCTCGCAGCACACACGAGGCGCGTCTCGGGACTCTGAGAGAGTGTCTTCCAGCCCCGAACTGATGAGCACCCTCGAACTCTCCGTCCAGGCTGCGCTGCAGCGCCGGCTCGGCGACCTGGCCGAGGTCGTGTCCCTCGGCGTCGAGAGCGGGGACGACGTCGTACGCGTCCACCTGTCGTACGTCGCCCGCGCCACCGGCGTAGTCCGCGCGGACGGGCCGGAGCTGTTTGCTGTGGACCGCCTCGGTGGTGGCTTCACCGCTGTGACCGACAACGTGCGCTGACCTGTCAGTGGTCCTTCTTGCGCCTGCCTCCGATGTGGTACGGCCGCATCATCTCGTTGTCCTCGTGCTCGACGATGTGGCAGTGCCAGACGAAGCGACCAGGGTGGTCGAACCGGGCCTTCACCCGGGTGATTTCTCCCGGATAAGCGATCACGGTGTCCTTGAAGCCAAGCTCCCAGCTCTCCGGCGGGATGGGGGACCCGTCGAACGGTTGCCGGTTCACCACCTCGAACGCCACCTCGTGGATGTGGATCGGGTGGGCGTCCACCGTGAAGTTGTACAGCTCCCATGTTTCGGTCGCGTTCAGCCTTGGGTTCTCCGTGACCGGATCGGCCCAGCCGAGCAACACCGGATTGCCGACGGAGTCGACCGTCCCGAGCAAAGTCTGGACCGGCGTTCCCGGTGGCACCTGGGGACTGCTGGATTGCACCTCGTTGAGGGAGAGCCGACGTGTGACGCTCGGCGAGCCGAGTGGCCTGGTCCTGGGCAGTCCGAGCCGATCCGGCGGGACGCTGGTGTCCTTACTCGCCAGCGGGCCGACCACGAATTTCATCACCTGACCGGTGGTGGCCGGATCCGCCACGGGGAAGTCCACACCTGGTTCGCCCCGGCCGAAGGGTTCGTCCGCGCCCTCGTTGATGAGGTACAGCTCGGTGCCTTCCGGAATCCCGGTGAAGTCGACGATGACATCGGCCCGCTCCGCGTTGGCCAACAGCAGCCGCTCCCGTTGCACCGGTGCGGGCAGGAATCCGCCTTCGTTGCCGATCTGCCAGAACGGCAGGGCTGACTGGGCCGGCCGGGCGGTCGGGCTGTCCGCGATCTTCAGAATCAGGAACCGGGCATTGCACCCGTTGAGGAAGCGCAGCCTGTAGCGGCGCGGTTCGACCTCGAGCTTCGGCCATGTCCGGCCGTTGACCACCATGGTGTTGGCGAAGAACTCGGGGTTCCAGATGGGAGGTACATCGGTGGTGGGAATGTACGGCCCCGGGAACCCGTCGAAGAATTCCCGGCTCGTGGGGTAGAACAGCGAGCCGTCCGAGTTGAACGAGCGGTCCTGGATGGCCAGGGGGATCTCGTGGTACCGCGTGCCCGGCGGATCGCCGATGGCGGGCGCCGGCCCGGGCAGAACCCCCTTGGGCAGGTCGGACTCGCCGCCGCGCAGCAGATAGAACCCGACGGGTCCGGCGTAGACGTTGAGCCGGGTCATGCCCAGGGTGTGATCGTGGAACCAGAGGGTCGCCGCCCGCTGGTCGTTGGCGTACTGGAAGGTCGCAGTACCCGGCTCCCACTCCAGGCCGTGCGCATGGGCGAACTCCTCCCGGAACTCGTTGTAGAACGAGCCCACGGTGGCGAATCCGCGAGGAATGTTCTTCGCGCGTGGCAGGTACCACGCTTCGGTGTAGCCGTCGCTCTCCTCGGTCGAATGCCCACCGTGCAGATGAGTGACGATCGGCACGGGTCCGGTATACGGCCCCGGCGTCGAGGTGAAGGTCGGCCGGGAGTCGCGCCCGGCCTTGCCGCCCGGCGGGTTCGCCCAGTGCAGGGTGGGGTCGACCGCCAGCAGGTGCGGAAGGAACCGGCCGCGGCTGTCGACGAGGTCGTTCACCCAGGTGACCCGGACAGGCCGGTCGACCCTGGCCTCGATGCTGAACGAGGGGGAGTTGAACGTGTTGCGGTCCTCGAGCGAGCCGTATCCCCACACAGTGGTGGACGGCAGAGTGGGCGGCAATACCTGCTGGCTGAACTGCCGGACACCGATGACGTACGTGTCGATGCCGTGCCGCTGCGAGTGACGGGCCTTCGGCATCACCGGCGGAATCACCAGGTCGGTGACGTATTTCGGGACGGTCGTGGGATCCAGGGTGGGGACTGGGAATGTGCCGGCAGACCCGGCCCTCGGGGTCACCGCGGTCCCATCGGGGAGTGCCATCGCCCCCTCAGGCCTTGGAAGAACCAGGGCCGCCCCACCAGCGGCCCCGGTCACGAGAAGGTCTCTTCGTGCGATCATTTCTCTCGCCTTCTGCAGTCCGAGAGCCTCTGATCATTTCCTGACGGAATGTTAGGGCGCGCACACCGTGCGTGGCGGAACCTGTCTGGCGTGTCGTCAGGCTGCCGGGCCCGGGCGGCGTGCGGGCTGCACATCGGCGCGGCCACGACCAAAACTCGTTACTGCAAACGGCCTCGTCCAGCGATTGCGCCAGCCGGCGGGGCATGCATCCCAAGGCCCCAGGTTCGGTGTGCCTGATCGCGTCGGCCTCGATCTCGCATGAGGAGCCGTCAGCTCGCTGACGGACCCTTTCGGCTCGTTCGAGGTGGAGAT
Organism: Streptomyces sp. NPDC004051; assembly: GCF_053604275.1. NCBI lineage: Bacteria > Bacillati > Actinomycetota > Actinomycetes > Kitasatosporales > Streptomycetaceae > Streptomyces > Streptomyces sp. NPDC004051. The sequence continues at coordinate 16,251 of NZ_JBSGHG010000005.1, forward strand.
TTCTGCAGGTGGTCAGGCTGGTGGCCCGACTGTCGCGTCGGGTGGGCGCCGGCCCACGTCCCCACGGCCGTACAACCAACACCCCTGCTCGCACGTCGTGATCGGGACGGCCTCATCCGCCGTCCCGATCCTGGACCAGAGGACTGGATGAACCCGGACAGACGCACCACCTCCGCGGCCGCGACCGCGATCGTGCTCGCCACCACAGGCGGCCTGCTCACCGCCGTCACCACGCCCGCCTCCGCCGCGACCGCCTGCGCCTCGCCGGTCTACAAGCGGCAGTTCTTCGCGAACACCACCTTCTCCGGCAAGCCGAAGAAGACCGACTGCGACTCCAAGATCGACCAGAACTGGGGCACGAAAGCCCCGGCTTCCGGCCTGCCGGCACACCACTTCGGTGTCCGCTGGACGGTGACCCGCGACTTCGGCTCCGGCGGCCCCTTCTCCTTCCCGGTCGAAACACGTGACGGCATCCGCGTCTACCTCGACGGCGTCCGCAAGGTCAACCTGTGGAAGAACGTCTCGACGACGGTGAAGAAGACGGTCAACGTCACCATTCCGTCCGGCAAGCACACCCTGCGCATCGACTTCGTCAACTGGACCGGCGCCGCCAACGTCAAGTTCAGCTACACGCCGCGGACCTCGTCCACCGTCGACAAGGTCAAGCCGCGCACCCCGACGGGCACCACCGTCACGTACGACACGGCGACCGGCAAGGCCAGGATCACCTGGTCCAAGAACAAGGAGATGGACCTCGCCGGCTACCGCGTCCACCGCCGCCTCAAGGGCAGCGCGTACCCCGCCAAGCCGCTGGCGACCACGACCTCCACCTCGTACACCGACACCCCGCCCCCCACCGGCCAGACGTACTACTACGAGGTCCGCGCGGTCGACAAGGCCGGCAACGAGTCCGTCGGCACCGCCGACCAGGGCGTCACCACGCCCGACCGCACGGGTCCGGCGGCCCCCACCGGGCTCACCGCGCACGGCGACCTCAACGGAATGGTGCTCGGCTGGAACGCGGTGCCGGACGCGGTCGCCTACCAGCTGTACGAGAGGAACCCGGCCACCGGCTCGTACACGCTGGTGGAGAAACTCACCGGCACCTCGTACACGCACTCCGTGGGCCACGACGAAACGCCGCACACCTATGTCGTGCGCGCCCTCGACGCGGCGGGGAACCCGGGCCCGTACTCGAAGCCCGTCACCTCCGACGGCATCGACCGCGCGGCCCCGGCCGCGCCCGTGAACCTGCACGTGACACCGGGCCGGGCCAGGGTGCTGCTCACCACCCAGCCTCTTCGTCGACCCGTGAGTCATGGCGATCCGCTATGGGTCGACGGAACCCCAGAGTGGTTGAAGACAAGAAGAGAATCTGCGTCAACTCCGGGGCGGCAGTCGCGAAGGATCTTCCCGGTCCTCATGGGCGCGAAGACGTGCTCGACGCGGGCGCGGACCTGCTCGGGGGACTTGTTGTGTGTTTCCCCGGTCGGCCCCTTCAGGCCGCATCAGCGCCCTCGCGCCGCAGTACGGTCACCGGCTTGCCGAACAGGCGAGGGCTCGGCCCGGTGAACGGGGCCGTCCAGGACGGCTCCGAAGCCGTGATCCACACCAGACACCGCGAGATCGTTTCACTCGTCACCGGGGTCCCGTTCACGGCGGTTCCGGACGGCCTCACGAGCCTCGAGCGGCGCTCCTCACCAGCCCTGGTGAACCGAGTCAGTCGAAGAGGGCAACGAGTCCGTTCACCCAGATCGCGAGGAACACGAGGGCCGCCACCAGGCAGCCGACGCCCGCCAGCACACCGCCGACCGTCCACGGCTCGGAGGGCGCCTCGTGCCCCCCTTCCGGGTTGTCCCGGTAGGAGGCGGGGTCGTCCCAGTCGACGGGGCGCCCCATCTCCTCGGCACAGGCGGTCCGCACCGCGACCAACTGCCCCTCCGCGAAAGCGGTGGCGGCCTTCGCCTCGGGGCCCTGCCAGGCGAGGGCCTTCATCCGCCACCCGGGAGACCCGTACCGGGCCTCGAAGGCGGCGGTCTCGTCGGCGTTCCGGTCCTCCTCGAGGTACATCCAGCGTCCGGCCTCGGCGGCGTCGCCGTAGAGCCGGTACACCTCGGCCAGACGACGGCGGAGCGTCAGGTCGTGCGGGAAGGACGAGATAAGACCGCGCAGGCGCTGGCGCGCGACGGGAACCCGGCCGGCGGCCAGGTCCGCATCGGCTCGGGCAAGAGTCTCTTCCAGGGGCATGAACGCATGATCGGGTACCGCACTGATCTACGTCGACCTGGTTTCTTCGCTCGGCATTCGCTCGCTCCTGACGGCGTCGGCTGAACCTCACCGGGACGGGGCACCGCCAGTCACGGGGCAGCCGTCCGGAGTACGGGCCGTACTCACCGATCGGCAGGTGCGATCGGTGAACTCCCAACCAGAGTAGCTCAGTTGCACTCTCGTCACGTAAGACGCTCCACCGGAACGGACCGTGCCGCGAAGGCACATCCCGCATACCGATCACGACTCGACACGCTCCCCGGCCGAGCTCCTTCAGGGACATGGCCACGAGGTCGGTGAGAGCGGCCGCCATCGGCCGACGTGGCCTCCCTCGCCGTTCGACCGGGCGAGTTCGCCACACGAGTACTGCCGTGAACCCCTTCGCCTCCCGTCCTCACGAGAACTCACTATCGTCCCCTTGACGATAATCGAGGTGTCGTGTCAATCTGGCGCAGCACCAGACCGCCGATGAGCCGACCTTCTTCAGCCTGCCGGTTGCGGCTGTGCCTCCCCCGACTGCTCACGCCTGGAACCGCTGTCCGCCCGCCACTGCCCGGCTCGCAAACGTGCACCGCCGCACCCCATGGAGGCCTCATGGTCCACGCCCGTAAACCCCAGCCCTGCTTGGACTCCCTGGGCGCCGACCGGGCCGCCGGCGTACTGCTCGGGGCAGCCGTAGGCGACGCGTTGGGCGTGCCCTACGAGTTCGCGGCAAGGCTGCGCGAGGACCAGCAGCCGCAGATGATCGGTGGCGGGCTGGGGCCGTACGAGCCCGGCGAGTACTCCGACGACACCCAGATGCAGGTGTGCATCGCCGATGTGGCGGCCACCGGGGCGGACCTGCGCACCCCCGAGGCCCTCGACCGGATCGCCGCTCACTTCCAGCAGTGGCTGAGCGGCGGCGCCACTGACGTCGGCTCACAGACCCGCACCGTCCTGGACGTCGCCCGTCGGGCCGGCGGAGCGCCGGGCGCGGCGCTGTCGGAGGCCGCCCGCGGCTTCACCGCCGGCAACGACCGCGCCGCCGGGAACGGCTCGCTGATGCGCACCGGGATCGTCGCCCTCGCCCACCTGGGCGACGCCGCGGAGATGGCCGAGGCGGCCGTCGCGGTCAGCGCGCTCACCCACCCCGATCCCGACTGCGCCGACGCCTGCGTGCTGTGGTGCTCCGGTATCCGTACCGCGGTGCTGGAGGGCACCTTCGACGGCGTACGCGCCGGACTGGACCTGCTCCCCGCGGAGCGCCGAGCCCTGTGGGCCGAGCGGCTGGACGAGGCGGAGGCCCACCCCCCGCACCACTTCGGCAACAACGGCTGGGTCGTTCACGCCTTCCAGGCGGCCTGGTCGGCCATCGCGCGCACGCCCGTTCCCGAGCTGAGCCCCGCCGGGGGCAGCTTCCCCGCCCAGCACTTGCGTCTCGCCCTGGAGGCGGCGGTCCGGGCCGGGACGGACACCGACACCGTCGCGGCGATCGCCGGCGCCCTGCTCGGCGCGCGTTGGGGCTGCTCCGGCATCCCGCTGCAGTGGCAGCAGGCCGTCCACGGCTGGCCCGGCCACCGGCAGGCCGACCTGGTCCGGCTGGCAGTGCTCACCGCCCGCGGCGGGAGCGACGACGCCGCAGGCTGGCCCTCGGCCGCCCGCATGCCCGCTCCGGCCGGTGCGCCCCGCGGCTTCGCCGTTCCCCACCCGCACGACCCCGGGGTGGTGCTGGGCAACCTCGCCCTGCTCCAGGGCGGTGAGCCGGTCGACGTCGACGCGGTGGTGTCGCTGTGCCGCATGGGCACGGACCCCGTCCTGCCCGGCGCCGACGCCGAGCACGTGCGCGTCTGGCTGGTGGACAGCGACGGGAACAACGCCAACCTCCACTACGTCGTCGACCAGGCCGCCCGCGAGGTGTTGCGGCTGCGCCGGGAGGGCAAACGGGTCCTGCTGCACTGCGCCGCCGGGCAGAGCCGCACCCCCGCCGTCGCCGCCGTCTACAGCCACCTGGCCACCGGGATCGACACCGAGACCGCGCTGTCCGACCTGCGCGAGGTGCTGCTGCACGGCTGGCAGCTGTCGGCGCACCCCGAACTGCACGACGCGGTGCACGCGTTGGCCACCCCGGCGGCCGGCGGCGGCACCTCTCCGGTGCGCCGGCCGCGAGAGGTCGGGGAAGTACGGGGGGAGCGCGACGCGGAGCCGGAGCGGCAGACCGAGTTCCTGAAGGAGAAGTGGGCGGCCTCGCGGGTGCGCGGGTTGCTGCTCGGGCTGGCGGTGGGCGACACGCTGGGCGCGGCTCGGGGCAAGCTGCCGGCCGAGGGTACGTTGCGGGCCGGGGTCAGCACCCAGCTGGCCTGCTTCACCGCCGAGGGCACGATCCGTGCTCTCGTACGCGGTGACCACAAGGGCATCTGCCACCCGCCGTCGGTGATGTGGCATGCCTACGGCCGGTGGGCCGCCCTGCAGGGCATGGAGGTGGAGCGGATGCGGCGCCGCCGGGGCACGGCTGGTGACGAGCGGTGGCCCGACGGCTGGCTCGCCCAGGTGCCCGTGCTGGCGCAGCGGCGAGGTTCGGCACCGGCGACCGTGGCCGCCCTGTCCAAGATCGAGCAGGGCACCGTGGAGAAGCCGACGACGACCAGCCGCGGCTGCCATGCGCTCACCCGTACCCTTCCTGTCGCCGTGGTTTTTGCCGGGAGAGGCCCGGAGTACGGGGCGTCGCAGGCCCGCGAGATCGCCGCCCTCACCCACGGCGACCCGGCCGCCCGGTCCGCCGCCGCCCACGCGACCGTGCTGCTCGCCCACTGCCTGACCAGCACTCCCGAGGCGCAGGAGGCCCGGTTCGCCGGGCAGCCGCAGGTGCGCCAAGCCCTGAGGGACGCCATCCACGCGCTTCCCGACGCCGACCCCGGCCTGATCACCGAGGAACTCGAACAGCTCACCAGGGCACTCGAGCAGGCCGACCGGCATCCCGCCGACCCGAAGCGGCTCGCCCACCTCGCTCCGGACGCCACCGCGCCCTCGGCGCTGCTCGGCGGCCTGTACGTCGCCGCGTCCTTCCAGAAGCGGGAGCAGGTGGACGCCGCCCTGCGCTTCGCCGCCGGAGCGCCGGACGGCGACTCGGTGGCCTGCGTGACCGGGGCGCTGCTCGGAGCGGTCCACGGCGCGGAGGCGCTGCCCGTCGACCTGGTGAGCCGCCATGAACTGGCCTGGGTGCTCGACATCCTGGCCCGCGACCTCGTCGCCCAGGTCGTCGACTCTCCCAGCGGCGGCGGGTACGGAGGAGGATGGGACCCGTACTGGTGGGACCGCTACCCCGGCTGGTGATCCGCCGAGCGCCCTGAGGGCTTCCCCGAGGCCGCCCTCGACCAGCTCCTCGCCTACTGCACCACGTGCACCCGCCCGCAGGCCACCTCATCTACGCAAGGGAAACGCCCCGCACGCCCCCTGACCGCCTGACCGCCTGACCGCCTGACCGAGTGAGGGGCCGGCCAGAACGCATTCAGCACACATAAGGCCGGGAAACCACGTGAACGTTTGAGAACTGCAGAGGGATGTTTTCCCAGGTCAGCCGTCCTGCGGTCAACGTTCATGCAGGTCACGGACCTGGCCGGGGGAAACTCCTCAAGTGGGTGTCGCAGGTTCGAATCCTGCCGGGGCACCACGCATTACCGTTCTGACCTGGGGTTTCTCCCCCAGGGAGGCGCTCTGGTCGGCCCTGGGCTCCTCGTCCGGGGCCGTTTGCGCGAGCGGTGCGTGAGCGGATGGGGAGGTGGTCTCCGAAACTTCTCCCAACGGATCAGGCCTCGGCGCCGACCCCGCCGACTGCCTGCCGGTATGGATGATCGCCTTCCATGACCAGGCCGAGCTGGGGCCCCTCGCTCTGTCGGCGTACCTGGCGCTCGGCGACTACCCGACCGCCGAGTACCACGCCCACCGCCGCCTGTCTGCCCTGCGGCCCCCCATGGTCCGGTCCCGAGCCGTCACCACCACCCGGCTCGCACACGCCCAACTCGCCGCCGATGTCGTTACGGCCACCGCGATGAAGGTCCCCGTCGGCACTGCCACCCGGCACATCGGGCAGAGCCGGCCGTCAACGGCCTCGCCGGTCCTCACCGTGATGATCCGCGCCGTCTGAGCAGCCGACATCAGGGGGTGCCCTCAACGACGTCCACCACGATCACGGATCACGGATGCCGTTGCGGAAAAGGAAGACGAGTACGCGCCGAACAAGCAAGTCCGGGTGCGGGCGGTAAGGACGCCGTGTCGGGATCGGCCATCCGTAGGGCCTTGGCCGGGCGCCGGCACGAGAGAGCACATGCCCGGGGGAGCCGCGCTGGCGGCGTCCGACGCTGACGGTCGGCGCCCGAGACCGGCGTCCGACGGCCATGACGCCGCCGGTCCGCAGACACCCCGGGGAGACCGGCTCATGGCGTGGGCGGCGGCTCCGTACGACCCTCCTCGGCGGCGGGACTCTCCTCGGGGTGTCTGCGGGCCTCGGCGAGGGCACGCTCGAACTCCTCACGGGCGCGCCGCTGGATGCCGTCGCTGTCGTGCAGCAGCGCGTCGATTTCCGCGGGCGTGGCCGTGACGGGCGGCGGTCCCTCTGCGGTCAGGCGTTCGTGGAGCCACCGGCACGCCCGGTCCTCGGCGGGGAACCGTTCCAGCACCTCGCGGGTACCGCGCTCGTGGATCCCCACGACCCACTGGCCGTCGCGCTCTTCGAGGAAGTAGCGATCTGTGACCGGGCGCCGCCCGTGGGTGCAGCCGGGGATCTCGTAATACGCCTCCGGGACCCCGGCCGCCCGAAGGGCCTGACAGAGCTGCAAGCGGTCCATGAAGCCAGTCTTCCACCAGAGCGGGAGCAGGGTCCGGCACCGGGCGAGACCCCGCACGCCGAACCCTGCTCCGCACCGTCACCGGGACTCGGCCCGTACCCCGGCCGGCGGCTCCTGCTTCATCGGCTTGGTTTCCGTGTACGGGACCTTCACCCGCACGAGGGTGCCGTTGGCGACGAGTGTGCCCACGTTGGCGAAGGGGAGGGTCGGACAGACACTCGAAGACGTGGCGTACTGGATGCCCCCGCCCGGCTGCTCGAACGCCGGAGCGGCCGGTCCCGCGCACACGGTGACGTCCTTCGCCACCTTGTACAGGTGGTAGTCGTACGGGTAGCGCGGATCCTCGGTGTTGAGGTTGGACGGCGGGATGGCCCGCTCCCCGTACTTCGTGCCCGCGGGGGCAAGGAACCGGCCGTTCTCGTTGCCGAACCTGTCGAGCAACTGTCCCGCGTGAAGCTTCAACGACGCGGCGATCGGTTGCTGGTTGCTGTCGAGCGCGAAGCCGTCGGGGACCGGGTATTTCCAGTTGCCCTGCCCCGCGTCCGCGGTGGGGTCCCACCAAGTGTTCAGAAACTGCACGGCGGTGAGGCCCCCGAGCCGGTCGTAGCCCTCGAGGATGTCTCCCACCAGCCCGCGGTCCGGCAACCGCTTGGGGCCGAGCCTCCAGTCACCGCAGAAGTAGAACGAGCGGTAGGAGACCGGGATGGGGTACGGCACCAGCCCCTCGCACACACGCGGCGCCGGGTGGTTGTGTCCGTCCCCCGGTCGTCCGAGCGGCCCCGTCTTCCGGGGTGCAGCCGGGTCCGACCGGTCATGCCCGAGTGTTCCTGCCCGGCCGCTCTCCTCGACCGCGGGCGCGGCCGAGGAGACGGAGGCACCCATGACCAGGGAACCGGCCAGGCCGACCACGGCCGCGAAGCCGGCACACCTTGCTGACGATCTCAACAGACCTCCCATGTGGCGTGTGTCCGGCACCCACCAGACATGTCCTGAAACATCCAGAAGAAGGCAGAACGACGAGATCACTAAAACCGTGGAGTCAGGCGAGGGCCAGCAGACGCGCCGGGCCTACGGCCGAACAGGGCCCGCGCCGAAACGACCCGTCAGGCGGCAGCCGGTTCGCACATGGCCCTCCCCCGGTCTCCTCCCCGTCCGGCGGCTGACAGCCCCACAGATCAGCACGGACCCCGACCAGCGCCAACCTGCACCCCCTACGCCGGCTCGGCCACCCCGTCCAAGGGAGCGGGCGGCTCAGCGGTGGAGAGGGGAGCGGGGGTGTGGCATGCGCATCTCCCACCGCTCCGTCATGCAATCAACGGCATGTCCCTCCGAATGCACAGCGCAAACTGCAACGGTGCTTGCAGCCAGCACTTCACCTGGCTGCACCGCCTCCCCCGACCCGCCCAAGTCGGCTGCAGGCGCGGGCCACCTCCATCCACAGGGCAGCGCGTCGCTCGAGGACCGGGATGTGCCGGCGTCTGAGAGGGCGGGCCGCCCGGAGGGTGAGGCAGGCGTCGCCGAAGGCCACCAGGGCGCTGAGCTCGTGCAGGGCGACGTCGGTGGGGCCGAGGGTGGCCCAGGCATCGGGTCGGTCGAGAGTGACGTACCGGAAGACTTCCTTGGCCTCGGTGAGGAGTTCCTTCGCAGCCGTGCGGTCACCACCGCTGCCGACCGCGGTCACGCCACGCAGAAGCAACAGCCCTACAGCTGCGAGGCGCTTCGGGGAGCGCCGGCCGTAGGAGCCGGCGAACTGGTCGGCGGTGCACCGGGCAAGGGTGACGGCTTCGGTGGTGTGCTTCTCGCGGACCAGGGCGTGGGCCCGGACACGGACGCCGGAGGCGAGCACCACCGGGTCGAGCGGATCTGCGCGACGGGGGTCGTCGGGAATAGCCTGAAGAAGAGCGGCACCGGGAGGGGCGGCCCCTCCCGGTGTGTTCCCTTCGCCGGAGGGGACGCGAAACAGGGAGGAAGAGTCATGCCCTGGAACCTGAACGGCACGTACCTGGAGAGCTGCAACTGCGACGTGGTGTGTCCCTGCACCACCTCGGGTTTCGCCGCACCGGCCGACCACGAGCGCTGCCAGGTGACCTTCGCGTTCCACGTGGACAGCGGGAACGTGGACGGCGTGGACGTCTCCGACCGCAGCGTCGCCGTCTTCATCGACGGGCCCCGGGTGATGGCCGAGGGCGGCTGGCAGGTGGCGTTGTACGTCGACGCTTCGGCCGACGACGGTCAGGCGGGGGCGCTGGGGAAGGTCTTCTCCGGCCAGGCAGGCGGGCCGATGGCGGCGCTCACTCCGCTCATCGGCGAGGTCCTCGGCGTGGAGCGCGCCCCCATCGACTACCACGACGACGGCCGCCGCCACGCCGCGCGGGTGGGCGATGCCATCGACATCGAGATCGAGGACCAGGTAGCCCCGCAGTTCGGCGAGGACGGTCCGGTGATGGGCCTGACCGGCATGTTCCACCCGGCGAACAGCACGCTGACGATCGCCCGGTCCACCCGGGCGACGGGCGACGGCGTGTACGGCCGGTCCTGGGACTTCACCGGCGGCAACGGCCACTCGGCGCCCTTCACGTGGTCCGCGTGACCGGTGGGCCGGTCACCGGCCGCCGCAGGGCGGGCCCCGCCGGGCTGCTGCTGGTCGCGGCGGCCGCCGCCTGGGTCTGGGCGGTGACGCGCTGGGGCGGCATGCAGGCGATGCCCGGCACCATGGGTCTGGGCCTGTCCGCTTTCCTGGCCGTGTGGACGCTGATGATGGCCGCGATGATGCTGCCCGCCACGGCGCCCGTCGCCGCTCTGTACGCACGCACCATGACCGTGCACCGGGCGCCGCGCATGGTCGTTTTCACGGTCGCCTACTTGCTCGTCTGGGCCGCGGCCGGGCTGCCGGCGTACGCGCTGGCCGTCGGCCTGGGCCGGGCGGCGAACCTCCCCGCCGCCACGGGGACCACGGTGGCCGCGGCCGTGTTCGCGGTCAGCGGCGTCTACCAGCTCACGCCCCTCAAAGACCGCTGCCTGGCGAGATGCCGTTCGCCGATCGGGCTGATGCTGCGCTACGCCTCGTACCCGGGGCCCTCGCGCGATCTGCGTGCCGGAGCCCACCACGGGGCCTTCTGTCTGGGCTGCTGCTGGTCGCTCATGGTGCTGCTGGCGGTGTTCGGTCTGATGAACCTGTGGGCCATGGTGGTCCTGGCCGCCGTGATCACCGCCGAGAAGCTCGCTCCGGCCGGCCGCCTGGTGGCCCGCACCGTGGGTATCGCCTCGATCGCCCTGGCTGTCGCCGTCTTCTGGGTCCCGACGCTGGCTCCGGGCCTCACCGGTGGCGGTATGGCCGGGATGTGAGAACGGTCCGTTCCCCGGCCCCGTCCCGCAGCAGACGTGGTGGCCTTGCTTTGCAGGTGGAGTCGGACCACCACGTCGTACGTCGCCGTCTCGCCGGTCGGACACGTACGCAGAACGGATTCGGCGCATGTGCGGCCGGGAAGCCGCGCGAACACGTGAGAACCACGGAGGGTTGTTTCCCCGGGCCAGGCACCGTGCGGCCAACGTTTTTGCAGGTCACAGCCCCGTCCGGGAAAACTCCTCGAGCGGGTGTCGCAGGTTCGAACCCTGCCGGAGGCACAGCGGACCGGAGGAACAGCGGAAAGGGCCGGCTCAGGAGGGGTTTCCTCCCGGGCCGGCCCTCCGTCGGGTTCGGAGTCGTGCCGCACGCGTGCCACTGGGGTCCACGCGGAGTCCACGTCTCCTGGCCGGAGGCCTCTTCCCCGCCCTCGCGGATCACGGCCCCGAGCCGGTCCGCAACGGCCCGGTCAGCGGTCGTGCTCGAGGCTCTCCCCGATGCTGTCGCAGGTGCCCGGGTCGGTCGTCACCGGCGGCCGTTCCTCGAGGATCTGCCGGGCCCGAACCTCTCCCCAGCTGATCTCGTACCAGGACGCCGTTGCCGGACCGAGCCCCCGCGCCAGGGGGCCGAGGACGCAGGACCGCATGGGCTCCTCCAGTCGGTCCAGCGCCGGGACCGCGTCCGCCGAGAGGTCGCGCGCGTAGTCCAGGTCGAGCTTGTGGGCCTTCTCGTAGCGCCGCACGTTGTTCTCGGCGATCAGCCCGTCGGGGGAGGCCAGGCCGAAGGCGAGGACCCCGGCAGCGGCCGACGCGGCGACGGCGCGGGGCAGCCGGCGTGCGCCCAGGACTCCGGCGACCATGATCAGCAGGATGACCAGGCCGAGCCACAGCTCCACGGCCACGACGGAGATCCGCAGCCGGGTCAGCCCGTACGCCTCGACGTACATGTCCATGCGCCGTACCGCCGAAGCGACCACGATCAGGGTGAGGGCGCAGAGGGTGCCGAGCACTCCCCGCACCAGGTTCCGGTCACCGGGCCCGCCGCGTGGTGCCCAGCGCAGCGCGAGGACGATGACCAGGAGGGTGAGGAGCGTGGCGATGAGGAGCTGCCAGAAGCCCTGCCGCGCGTACTCGGAGTAGGTCTGGCCGGTCTTGTCCAGGACGGCCTGGTAGCCGCCGAACAGGACGGCGAGCTGGATGGCGTTGAAGGCGGCGAACAGCACGCACAGCAGGAGCAGGGGAAGCGCCCATTCTCCCCGGCCGCGGGCGCGGCCCGGACCGGTCCGGAAACTGTCCCACCACAGGGGGGCGGCGGCGCTGTGTGCCGCCGCGAGGGCCCCGAGGAGTCCGAGGGCGAACAGCACCAGCCGCCAGGGGCCGTCGCCGACGGACATGTCCGGGAGCAGCCTGCTCAGCAGGTCGGCGAAGGCCGCGTCGGCCCCGGCGAACAGTGCGCCGAAGACGAGGAGGAGGACGGCCGTCACGACCAGGACGCGCAGTGCGGAACCCACGTTGCCGGAGGCGTTGCCGGCCCGGGTGCGCAGTCCTCGCCAGCCCCACCCGGCGCCCTTGAACAACGAGTCGACCAGCCCGAAGGGGCTGAGGACGACGCCGGCCCAGGTCCGCGAGCCGTGGAGGGCGAGCGAGGCGAGTCCGACGGCGGTGGCCACGGCGAGGAGGGAAGGCCACAGGGCGGCGCGCAGCGCCGGAACCAGCAGGAGGGCGATCCCTCCGACGCCCCAGGCGAGCGTCCAGGGGCGGGCCCGCAGCCGGCCTGCCCGGCGTGCGGCGAAGTACGCGGTGAGCGTGGCCGGCAGGGCGACGAGGAACAGATTGACGCCCACACCGTCGTCGAGGAGCGTCATGCTGAGCACGCCGGTGGCGAGCGCCGCCCACAGGACGGCGGTGCCCACGGGGGCGGGCGATCCGCGGCGCAGGTCGGTGAACCAGAGGTCGTGGGCGTAGGCGCCCGCGTACATGAGGTGGGGGACTTCGCCGAGCTGCGTGTCCGTCGTCGCGCGCGACCTGCCCTTCGGTGGTGTTCCCGTCCTCCGCGCTCCTCCCGTGTCCGCGACCCCTCTCTCGGGTATTCGTCCCGACTGCCGTGACCGCTCAGGCGGTTCGGCGGGCTCAGGTGATTCGACGGGCACGGGCGATTCGACGGGCACGGGTAATTTCTCTGTCACGGGACCCCCTCCCAACCGGCCCCTGAACACACGTACTCGGGTACGTCAAGCGGGTACCGGTGTCGCTTGCGAAGCCGGCCGCCTTGATCGTCAGGGCGGCGTGCCCGCAAGGGTAGCGGGGCCCACGGGGGCGTCCCGCAGGAGTCGTTCCCCTCCGGAGTGCACTGCTGGGCCGTGTTGGGCCGTCAGGCCGTCGCCTCCGGTTCGTCGGCGGGGGTCCCGGCCGTTCGTCGGCGGGGGTCCCGGTCGTGGGCCCCGAGCCGGTCATCCCTGGCCGTGCTCCTGGACGGGAACGGCGTACACCAGCAAGTTCCGCTGGTAGCCGCCGTGTTCGCGGTCGTACGGGGGCGCGCAGGTGACCAGGGTCAGGACCGGCCGTCCGTGGCGCCGGAACACCTCGTCGGGGAGCCTGCCCTTGTCGACCACCTCACGGGCCGTCACCTCGTACCGCACGGGGGGCGCGCCCTCGCGGGCGACGATGGCGTCGTCGCCCTTGCGGAGTCCGTACAGCTTGGCGAAGGCACCCAGGTCGCCGGTGCGGTGGTCCACATGGCCGATGAGGACGGCGGATCCGGCGGGGGCGCCGGGCGCGGGGCCGTGGCGGTACCAGCCGGCCTGTCCCACGCCGTCGGGGATCTCCACCGTTCCGTCGTCCTTGACGCCCACGTCCTGGAGCCGGGCGTCCAGAGCGACCCGTGGAATGCGCAGCGCCGTCGGCTCGGGTACGGGGCCGGACGCGTTCTCCGTCTCGCCCGGTCCATCGTCGTGGTTCCCGGACGAGGCCCCGGCCGTGGGCTCCTGGGCCCGCGGCCGGGTGCCGAAGTCCGACGGCGCCGAGGTTCCGGACGGCCACAGCGACCAGAACAGCAGCGCCGTCAGGACGACGGCGACCACCGCGGCGGCCCCGACGGCCGCCGCGGTGGGCCGCCCGCCCCTGGGGGAGGAGCGCATGACCGTCAGTGGCTCCGGGAGTACCGGCGGCGGGCGGCCAGCAGACCGGCGACCGCGACGGCGCCCGCGGCGCCCCAGGCGAGCCAGACGGTGGCGGCCTCGTTGTCGGCGGCCATCGTGCCGCTCTCACCGGCGTTCACACCGCGCGGCGCGGATTCCATGCCGCTGATCGTCTGCGTCTTCAGCGCGAGGTTCTTGTCCGCGGCGCTGCCCCAGGCGTAGACGACCGTGCTGGTGCCCTCGGCGAGGTTCAGGTCGGCGGGGCCGATGACCACGGTGTCGGTTCCGGCCAGGACGACATCGGCGCTCACCGTGCCGGCGGGCACCTCGAGCGACTTCTCGTTCGGGTTGGTCAGGCCCTCGATGACCGGCTTGCCGCCCGCGCGGACGTCCACGGCGGGTGCCGCGGCCACGTGACGGACGGTCAGCCGCGACTGGCCGGCCGGGACCTTGGAGGTGTCGTTGACGAACGCGGTGAGCACGGGGGTGCCCCGCGCGTCGAGGTGGGCCGCGAGCGTGGCGTTCGCCCCGGCCGGGATCTCGACGCTCTTCTGGATGGCGGGCTTGCCGTCGGGGCCCTCGCCGTCGGCGAAGACCTCGATGTCGTAGGTGCCCGGGTCCAGGGACCGGGGCTCGGTCAGGGTGCCGGGCTTGAAGTCGGGAAGCAGTTCGTTCCCGTTGGCGTACACGTCGACGGTGAGGCCCGGAACGCCGTGGAAGACGGACACGGACGCCTTGCCGTCCTTCTGCGCCGTGCCTTCCGCGGAGGCCGGGACGGCCACGGCGAGGGACAGTACGCAGGCACTGGCGGTGGCGGTGGCGATCTTCCTGCTGCGCGGGTTCATCATCGGAACTCCCTTCGTGGGGGCACCCCGGTACACGTGGGGCCCGGCTTCCGGATGAGCGGCTTCTCGGATGCGTCGCGCGACGAGTGCTTCGGCAGGGCGCCCAGTGCCCCCTCACCGGCGTCCGGCGCCCGTCGTGCTGTCGCACGCGGCCGCGGTCGGTGTCACGGGTGCTGTCGGGAGTGGCGCCGCTGGTGAGGTCGGCCGTGCTGGGGAAGTGAGGGCGGACCACCCGGGCGGGTCCTTGAACGGGGCCGGCACGTCCGGTCCCGGCTGCCGCGAGGCAAGGCAGTCGCTCTTCGTCGAGCGGTCTGCTCCCCGTGACGCCCGATCCACTATGGGAGGTCACGCGGCAGTGCGCCACTCGTGCCTCGCACATTCCCTCGTGCCTCGTACGTCCCCGCCGGGAACGGCACGCCGACCGGGCCGGTCCCGGACCGGCTCGGGCCCGGCGGAGGCAAGCGGTCGGCCTGGCGGCCTCAGGCCGTCCACCCCGGCCGAAGTGCGCCCCCGACGGACATCGCGGACAGTGGAAGTCGTGAAGGGAGCGTTCCATGAGCCGCCGGTGCGGACACGGCCCCTGGCGCCACCATGTCCGTCCGCGCCCGCCACTCCGTGGCCACCGTCCCGCGCCCCGTCCTCACGCACCATCGCCGGAGCCCCGCGTCCACGCCACAGACGCGGAGGAAACGAGAAATCAGAGACTGCCCGCACCAGCTCCAGGACGAGCTCGCCGGGCTTCGGCGGGATCTGGACGAGCTGGGGCGCCGGGCCGGCGAGTCGGAGCAGTGACCGTCGTTCGTGGGGGTGGCGTGCCCCGTCGCCCGAGGAGAACCACCACCGCAGCGACCCACCCGTACGAGACCTCGAGAAAGCAGACCCCCTCATGGCAGCCACGCCCGTCATGCACCTGCCGGTCATCAGCGAATGCGCGGCCGAGAGCTGCGCCTACAACCACGACCACACCTGCCACGCCGCGGCGATCACCGTGGGAGACTCCGCCGCCCCCGTCTGTGACACGTTCATGAGCGCGGACATGGAGGGAGGGGAACCGTCCGTCACCGGCCGGGTCGGCGCGTGCAAGATGGCCGACTGCCGGCACAACACCGGGCTGGAGTGCCACGCCCCGTCCATCACCGTCGGTTATGAGCAGGAGCAGGTCGACTGCCTCACCTACGCGCGGGCCTGAGCGACGGGCGCAGCCGTCGCGGAGTGCCGGGGTCGCCGTACAGCGGCGAAGCGCAGTGACCCCGGCGACCGTCCCGGTCCGGCAGCGCCTGTCGGGAACCGGGAAGCGACCCGTGCGAGCGGCACTGGCCGAACTCCGCGGAACCACGGATCAGCAGATCGCCGACACCGGCGTCCGACAGCGGCGTCCGGCAGCGGCACAACCGTGTACGAGCCCGGGCACCGTGCGGAGCGCGGCGCGCTCGGTCGGCTCAGGTGTTGGGGCGCTTGCCGTGGTTGGCCTTCTTCTTCTTGCGGCCGCGTCGTTTGTTGGCTCGCTTGGCCATGGCGTACTTCTCCCTGATCGGGGCTCTTCCTGCCTCCGCCAGTCTAGGTTCGGCCCCGGGGGTCCGCATCAGTGGTGAGGCGGCCCCTGCGGGACGGGGCACGCTTCGCGCGGTGACGCGCGCCGCCGACAACGCCGTTCACCCGCCGCCGGCGGTGGGCTCGTCCTCCTCCCGTTCGCTGTCCGGTCCCTGGGCCCGTACCCGCTGGACGTGTTCCAGGGACTCACGCAGTTCGGTGAGCCAGTCGTCGGTGTGCCGCTGGACCAGGCGCACGCACCAGGCCAGTGCCTCGCTGCGGCTGCGGGCCACCCCGCCGGCGATCAACGTGTCCAGGACCTGGCGCTCCGGCTGGCGCAGCCGGGTCATGACGGGCGCGGCGACATGGGTGAACAGGGCGCACCGCCCGGCGCACTCCACTCCCCAGGAGACCTTCCGGCCGAAGCGGTGCTCCGCGTCCCGGGCGACCGCGATCCGGGCGTCCCGGGTGCGTTCCCGGAACTCCTGGATCCGGCCCTCGATCGCCGCCTCCCGCTCGGCCGGAGAGGCGTCCTCGACCGGCCGGGGTCCGGGAATGCGTCCGATCACCGTGATCTCCTCGCGGTCGACCGTCACCTCGGCCAGTTCCTCGAAGAGATCGTCGGGGAGCCGGCCGCTGAACCAGCCCCTCAGTTGCTCTCGCTGCTGTGCCGTAATCATGTAATGACGATTACTCGGCATTTTCATGAACACAAGGGACAACGGAACGGGTCCGCCGACAGCGGAATCGGAATGCTTCAGGCCC
Source organism: Streptomyces sp. NPDC004051 (assembly GCF_053604275.1). Taxonomy (NCBI): domain Bacteria; kingdom Bacillati; phylum Actinomycetota; class Actinomycetes; order Kitasatosporales; family Streptomycetaceae; genus Streptomyces; species Streptomyces sp. NPDC004051. The sequence continues at coordinate 32,958 of NZ_JBSGHG010000005.1, forward strand.
ATGACCGACCTCGAGCGCGTGACGTCACCGGAGAGCCCGCGCCGACCTCGAGGGCTCGCCGTCGGCGTCGCGGCGGGTGGGGGCCGTGCGTGCCACGATGCTGGCATGCAGGTCATCGTGGTGGGTGCGGGTCAGGTCGGTCACACCGTGGTGAAGTCGCTCGCCGAGACGCACGAGTGCACGGTGATCGACATCGACCAGGCGCGCCTGGAGGCCGTGTCGCACGCCTACGACGTACGGGTCACGCACGGCAGCGGCACCTGGCGCGAGACGCTCCTCGAAGCCGGGGTGGCCGACGCCGAGCTCGTCCTGGCGTGCACGTCGCGGGACGAGGTCAACCTGGTGACCGCGATGCTCGCCCGCCGGCTGTCGTCGGCGCGGACGGTCGTGCGGGCCACCGGGACGGACTACCTGGAAGCCTGGCGTGCGGGTGATCTCGACGTGGACCTCCTCGTCTCGACGGCGTTCGAGACCGCGAGCGCCGTCGCGCGCGTCCTCCACGTGCCGGGTGCGCGGCACGTGGACTTCTTCGCCGGCGGCGAGGTGGTCGTGCTCGGCGTCGACATCCACGAGGCGGGGGCGTCGCGGTTCGCCGGCCGCCGTCTGCGCGATGCGGGCCTGCCCGAGGCGTCGCGGGTGGTCGCCGTCGTGCGCGACGGGAAGTGGATCAGACCGACCGCGCACGAGGTGGTGCGGCCCGGCGACTGGGTGATCGTGATGGCGTCGCTCGCGGCGGCGCGCGCGTGGAGCCGGCTGGTCACCGGGGCCGAACCCGTCGACGACGTCGCGCTCTTCGGCGCCGGACGCGTGGGGAAGGCCATCGCCCGGGTCCTGCTCGGCAAGGGGATCTCCGTGCGGCTGATCGAGCCGGACGCGGCACGGGCGCGCGCGGCCGCGGCCGCACTCGACGGGGCGCGGGTGTTCCACGCGACGGGCCTCGACCCGGCGTTCCTGCGCCGTGAGCGCGTCGGCACGGCGGGAGCGGCCGTGTTCGCCAGCGGGGACGACTCGCGCAACCTGTACGCGGCGGTGCTCGCCAAGGTCCACGGGGTCGCACTCGCGCTGACGGTCCTCGAGGACCCCGTCGCCGCGGAGGTCTTCGAGGCCGCCGGGGTCGACGTGACGATCGACCCGGGTGACGAGACCGCCGAGAAGATGGCCCGTTTCACCTTCGACGAACGCACCCGGCAGATGGCGATGCTGGGGGACGACCGCTTCGAGGTGCTCGACATCACCGTCCGGCCCGGCAGCCGGTTCGCGCACGGTCCGGTCGACGCGCTTCCCGGAGCCGGTGTGGGCGCGATCGTGCGTGACGGCACCGTGTTCTTCCCCGGCGGTGAGGACGAACTGCGGCCCGGGGACCGCGTCATCGTCCTCACCGAGCCCGATCGCGTCCCCGCGATCGAGCACGACCTGTGACGCCGTCACGCTCGCCGTCACGCTCGCCGTCGCGCTCGTCGCCGCCTCCTCGACGGTGGCGTCCTCGGCGGTGGCGTCCTCGGCGGTGGCGTCCGCGCGGGCGGATCGGCGTCGACGTGCGGACCGCGCTGGGGGTCGTGGGCGCTCTGCTCGCGTGGTTCGCGCTCGCGTTCGTTGCGCCGGCGGTCGTCGCGCTCGCCGCCGGCGAGCCCCCGTGGCCCTTCCTCGTCAGCGGACTCGCCGTGGCCGTGACGGGCCTGGCGCTCAAGCGTCTGACGGGCGAGCGGCCCCCGCTGGACATCCGCGAGGGCTTCCTCGTCGTCGTCGCCGTCTGGCTGCTCGTGCCCGCGTTCGGCGCGCTGCCGTTCGTGCTCGGCCGCGTTCCGCAGCTCGACCACCCGGTCGACGCCTACTTCGAGGCGATGTCGGGGTTCACCGCCACCGGCGCGACCGTCCTGACCGACGTGGACGCACTCGGACCCGACATGCTGTTCTGGCGGCAGCTCACCCACTGGCTGGGCGGCCTGGGCATCATCGTGCTCGCGCTCGCGGTGCTGCCGCGGCTGCGCATCGGCGGACGCGAACTCCTGCGCTCCGAGCTGCCGGGGCCGGTCGAGATGGAGTCGCTCGGCGCGACCGTCCGCGGGACCGCCCGACGGCTGTGGAAGGTCTACCTCGCGGTGACGGTGACCGGCGTCCTGTTCCTGGCCTGCCTGGGGTGGGCCGGGCTGGACCCGCGGATGGGTCTCTTCAACGCGTTCTCCTACGCGACGTCCGCCGTGTCCCTCGGCGGGTTCGCCCCGGAGGCCGACTCGGCCCGGGGCCTCGCGCCGGTGACGCAGTGGGTGCTGTGCGGGCTGATGGTGGTGGCCGGGGTGAACCTGCTGCGGCTGTACCGCCTCGTCGCACTGCGCCGGATCCGGGCCGTCTCCCGTGACGAGGAGCTGCGCCTGTATCTCGTCCTGCTGGCGGTGAGCACGTCCGTCCTGGGGGCCGAGCTGTTCACCGAGGGCACGTTGGACGGGCTCGGCGGCGTCCGGCACGCGGCCTTCCAGGCGGTCTCGGTGATGACCACCACCGGTTTCGCGACCCTGGACTGGGCGAGTTGGGGAACACTCGCGGCGCTCACCCTGCTGGCGCTGATGTTCGTCGGGGCCTGCGCCGGGTCGGCGAGCGGCTCGATCAAGGTCGTCCGCCATCTCCTCCTCTTCCGCTTCGCCCGCCACGAGCTGGAGCAGGCCGTTCACCCCGACGCCGTTCTCCCCGTGCGGGTGAGCGGGCGCGTGGTCGACAACCCCGTGCTCCGCTCGGCGCTCGTGTTCGCTCTCCTCTATCTGCTCGCCCTCGCGCTCGGGACGTTCGGCCTCGCCCTCGACGCCGGGGCGGACACGACCGGAACCGGGGCGTTCACCGCGCTCGGCGCCGCCGCGGCCTGCCTCGGCAACGTCGGCCCGGCGTTCGGCGAGGTCGGCCCGTTCGGTTCCTACGCCCCGCTCGGGCTCCTGTCGAAGGTGATCCTCACCGCCCTCATGCTCCTCGGCCGCATCGAGATCGTCCCCCTGGCGGTCCTGCTCCGCCGCGGCTACTGGCGCGCGTAGGCGGCGGGGCCCGGCCCGGTCACCTGCCCGCGTCCTCGGCGAGGGTGTGGGCGACGAGGGCGTTGGCGTGACCGTGGCCGAGGCCGTGTTCCGTCTTGAGCCAGTTGACGAGCTCCATGTGCTTGGTGAGCGGGGAGGTGCGGATGAGCTCCTTCCACTCGGCGATCGGACGGCCGTACTTCTTCTCGATGGAGGGGAAGTAGCTTGCGGGACCCTTCACTGCACCGGTCATGGGATGCCCCGTTTCCTTTCTGGTCCGAGTGCTCTTGGTGGTGTCGATGATGTCCGCCGCAGCGGCGGGCGGCTAGCGGTTTGCCGGGGTGGCGGCCAGCCGGGCCGTCACCGCGGCCAGCCACAGCAGGCCGAGGCCGGCGCCCGCGGTGAAGGCCGGCACGAAGGCGGCGGAGGCCGTGAAGCCGGCCAGGACGGCCACCGGGACGAGGCGCGAGGCGCGGGCCCAGCCGTGGTGGCCCCCGGCGGCGAGCGGGCGGGCCAGAACGACGAACGCCGCGCACAGGGCGAGGTAGCCGACCGTCCCGGCCGCCATGTGCGCGGCACCGTGACCGCTCAGCGTGGCGGTGTCGGGCGCGCCGGCGGGGAAACCGGCCCCCGGGTCGGCCGGGAAGATCGCGGCGGCCCAGAACGAGGCGCCGAACACCCCGACCAGGACCGGCCCCCAGGTGCCGCCCGCCTCGTCCCGCAGCGCCCGGCGCAGACCGGTCGCCCCCACGACCAGCAGCACTCCGGTGAGCAGGAAGTTCACCGTCTGGATCCAGCCCGCCTCCCCGAGGGCGAGCTGACTGATGGCGTTGCGGGTGAAGTCGAAGCCGTCCCGTGCGAGGCCCTGGGCGAGGCCGAGCACGAGGAACAGGGGGCCCGCCACCACGCCCCCGGCCAGAGCCTGCCGTGCCACCGGTCGTGCCGCGGACGCGACGGAAGCGGGGTGCCGGGTCGCGCTGGGCGTGTGAGTCATGGCCGGGCCTCTCTCGTGCCGGTGTGGTCGTTGTCGCTCGTATGACCGACGGCACGAGGAGAAGTCACCGCTCCATGCGGTGTGACCTGGGTCACAGGCTCTCGGGCGCCTGGGCTTGACAACACGCTTATCGAATATCGATAGTATCGACAATCGATATGTTGATGGTGAGCGGATGGGGGAAGCATGCGTACGAAGCCTTCGTGGAGCCAGGCCGACGAGCGGCTGCTGGGGGCGGTCCTGGGGCTGGCCGTTCTGCTGGTCGGCTTCTTCGGGGTGCTGGCCCCGGCCCTCGGGGTGGTCGGCCTCGTCGACCCGGTGGACACCCGCGAGGTCGAGGTCGACACCGGGACCACGGCCCCGGTCCCGGACACCGTGGCCGACGCGGCGGCGGGCCACGGCATGACTCTCACCGGCACCCACCGCGCCGACCTCGTCCTCACCGACCCCGACCCGGGCGAGCGCCTGCTGCTCGCCCTGCCGGAGTTCGTCGACAGCCTGCTCCTGCTCCTCGTCCTGGTCCTCCTCCTCCAGATCGCCAGGACCCTGCGCGGTGGCGACGTCTTCGTACCGAGGAACGCCCGGCGCCTGAGCGTCATGGGAATCGTGGTGCTGGTGCAGGGCGTCCTCTCCCCGATGCTGCTGTCGTTCACCACGCAGGAGCTGGTGAGCGGCACCCCCCTGGCCGACCTGATCCCCGTCTCGGCCACCTTCTCCGGCGAGTACGTCCTGCTCGCCCTCCTCGTCCTGGCCCTGAGCGAGGTCTTCCGCCGCGGTACGAAGCTGCGGGCCGACACCGAGGGGCTGGTCTGATGCCGCCGGAGGAGGAGCACCGGGTCCGGGTCCACCTGGACCGGCTGCTGGCCGACCGCGGCATGACCCTGTCCGAACTGGCGGCCAGGGTCGGGGTGACGGTGGTCAACCTCTCCGTCCTGAAGAACGACCGGGCGAAGGCGATCCGCTTCTCCACCCTCACCGCGATCTGCCGCGAACTGGACTGCCAGCCCGGCGACCTGCTCAGCGTCCGCGAGGAGTCAACTTGACCCGGCCCTGAAGGACCGGGCTTGGAGGTAGCGCCCAACCGGCTGCTGGGTGGACTCCTCCGTCCAGACACCCCGTTATGGGGTGGCAGGGACGCGTGACTCACGCCCCGCATTCCACACGCTCTCGCCACGGGTAGCGATGTTGTGGGAAGCATTCCGGTCGGCGTGGGCAACGACCCCGCACCCCCGGCAGATGAAAAGCCCCTGGTCGACACGGTTGCGCTTGTCGACGTGGCCGCATTCGGCGCACGTCTGCGACGTGTACGCGGGATCAACGAAGACCAGGGGCACACCCGCCCGCTTGGCCTTGTAGACGATGAAGTCTCCGAGCTGGGCAAAGGCCCAGGAGTGGAGTGCGACCCGTTGGGGCTTGCGAAGCCGTACCCTCTGCCGGATTCCCTTGAGTTCTTCCAGGGAGATCCCGGCCGAGGTGCGTTCAGCCTCGGTCACGATCGTCTTGGCGATGATGTGGTTGGTGTTCTTGACGTGCCGCTGTTCGCGGCGGGAGCGCTCCTTCAACCGGCGCTTGGCGGACTTGGTGCGCTTCTTCTGGAGCTTGGCCCGCAGGGCAAGCTGACGCTTGCGGTAGCGGTTGAGACCGCGCCCGGCGGACTGGTAGCCGGTGGACGTGGTGGCGATGTTGACGATGCCGAGGTCCACGCCGATGAAGCCGTCCGGCTCGTACGTCTCGGCCTCGGGGACCTCGCAGGTGGCGACCAGGTAGAAGGCCCCGTCACGCTCGATCAGGTCTGCCTCGCCCTTGCGGTACTCGCGGAGCGCCTTGAGTGCGTCGGCGGAGCAGACGAAGCGGACGTTCTTGAGGCGCCCGGCAGTCGTCCAGATGGACACGGTCTGTGCATCGTACTGCCAGCTCACACACCGGTCGTCATATGGCTGCGCGGCCTGGGGACGGAACGCGATCGGCTTCGACCCGGCCTTGATCCGGCGCTTCGACTTCGGCTTGCCGAGGTTTCCGGCGCGGATGTTGGCGTGCAGCGTGGTGTACGCATCGCGCACCTTCTTGATCACGTGTTGCGCGGCCTGCGCCCCGAGCCCTTCGGCCCTGAGGCGCGGGTAGGTGTGCTTGCGCAGCTCGTACTCACGCGGCACACCATGGGCGAACGCCACCTCGGAGACCCAGCATGCCAGGTCGTTGACCGTGCGCAGGGTCGCCGACAGAGCGGTGGCCTGGTCGGCCTCCGGCATCAGCTTCACCTGCGTCACGATCTTCATGCCGGGCATCGTACTACAGTTGGTCTATGTCACCACGCTGGGAGCCAAACCCCGACGTCCGTAGGGGTCGAACGGTCGTCCACACCCTGCACGCCCACTTGGTCTTCACGCCCAAGTATCGGCGCGGCCCGTTCACCGACGAGATCCTCACGCGCTGCGAAGAGATCATGCGGGCCGTGTGCGCCGACTTCGAAACCGAGCTGGTGGAGTTCAACGGCGAGCGCGATCACGTCCACCTGCTCGTGCACTACCCGCCCAAGGTCGCCGTCTCCCGGCTGGTCGGCTCCCTCAAGGGCGTCTCCGCCCGCAGGCTCCGCCAGGAGTTCCCCGGCCACATCCGCACGTACCTGTGGGGCGACCACTTCTGGTCCCCGTCCTACTTCGCCGCGTCCTGCGGCGGCGCACCGCTGACGATCATCAAGGAGTACATCGAGAACCAGAAGCGTCCCGGCTGAGGCCAACAGTGCGGACCCGTGCACCCGTGCGGGTTACCCCTGTCTTGAGAAGCGCTTCCTCCCGGGCGTGAACGCCCGGGGTTCCGCGCTAGATCATGCTGAACCCGGTGTTCAGCCTCGCCCCTCTTTCGGACGGGCCTGTCCGGTGAGGGGTGCGACTCGCTTCACGGTCTTCCCGGGCCCGTGGCCCGAGCCGGCCCCGGTCGCACGGGACCTGTGGTCCGAGGGCCTCAACGGGTGTCGGTCAGCCCGCCGGTGACGGCTATCACCTCGCCGACCGTGAAGCTGGAGTCCGCGTCGGATGCCAGGTGAACGTAGGCGGGAGCCACTTCCTCCGGCTGGGCCACCCGCCCCATGGGGGCCGAAGCACCCAGATTCGTCAGGTAGTCGTCGGGGAAGCGCTGGCCCGCCAGGTTGAGCACGGTCCACGTGGGCCCGGGCGAGACGACGTTGGCACGGATGCCGCGCTGGGCCAGATGAGAGGCGATGGACTTGGTGAAGACGACCACGGCGGCCTTCGAGGCCGCGTAGTCCATCATCATCTCGCTGCCCTTGAGCGCTTCCTCGGAGGCGGTGGCGATCACGGCGTCTCCGTGGGAGAGATGCGGCAGGGCCGCCATCACCAGATGGAAGTAGGCGTAGGTGTTCGTCTTGAAGACCCGGTCGAAGTCCTCGGCGGTCAGCTCCGACAGATCGTTCTGGCTGTTGAGGTATGCGGCGTTGCTCACCAGGATGTTGAGACCGCCCAGTTCTGCCACCGTCCGCTCGACGACGTCGGTGCAGAAGGACGGATCGCACAGATCGCCCGGCAGCAGCAGGCACGTGCGTCCCTCCTTCTCCACCGCTTCTTGTGTCTCGGCGGCGTCACGCTCTTCCTCCGGCAGGTGGACGACGGCCACGTCGGCTCCCTCCCGGGCGTAGAGGACGGCAACCGAGCGGCCGATCCCCGAGTCGCCTCCCGTGATCAGCGCGACCTTGCCGTCGAGCTTCCCTGATCCGCGGTAGTTCGGCGCCAGGTACCTCGGGCGTACCTCCATGTCGGCCTCCAGCCCCGGCCGCTGCTGGCGCTGGAAGCGGTAGGGCGGAGAGATCTCCGCCTCCTCCTGCGGCATCGCCGGGCGCTCGTGCGGCGTACGGTCCGTGGCTTCCTCCTCCGACATGGCTGCTCCCTTCGCTTTCGGACTTCCGGGCCAGAACAGTCGTCGCCGCCGGACCGGCGGCGACCCACCTCGCATGTCCGTATCGGGCGAGGCCAAACCGTCCGCTGGTCATGGAGCCTTTGGCGACCGGGGGCCGGGGACCAGGGCGGCCGGGGTCCCCCGGCACGACGCGCGGGCGTGCCGGTCAGGCCGTGGCTCCGGCGCCGACCGTCACGCGCTCGCCCGGGGAGCACCGCACCAGGCGCGCGTCGTGGCCCCGGCGTCCGGCTTCCGCGAGGAAGTCCTCGAGCGGGGAACGGAACACCGTGTAGTCGTCGTAGTGGACGGGCAGCGCCCGGCGCGGGCGCAGCAGGTCGAGCAGGTCGGTGCCCTGTGCGGCGTCCATGGTGACCACGAGGCCTCCGGGCAGGGTCGTACCGCCGAGGTGCAGGACCGCCAGGTGGATGTCCGGGTACCGCTCGGCGATCTCGCGCAGACCGTCGTACATCAGGGTGTCGCCGGAGAGGTAGAGGACCAGCCGGGTCTCCCCCGAGCGGTCGCCGAATTCCAGCAGGCTGCCCATGACCGGCGGCAGCAGGAACCGGGCCGGACCGGGCGCGTGGCGGCCCGGCAGCGAGGTGACGCGCACGGAGGAGTCCCCGTGCCGCAGGGTGTGGCGCTGCCAGGTGTGCAGGCCGGTGGCGTGGCGGAAGCCGTACAGGCCCTTCAGCAGGAGGGCGCCGTGCCGGGTGGTCACGAACGGCAGACTCCGGTCCAGCCCCCGCCGGGCCACCCGGTCGAAGTGGTCGCCGTGCAGATGGGAGAGCACTACGCCGTCCAGGTCCGCGTGGGGCAGGTCCGCCACGTCGACGGCCGGTTCGGTCACCCGGCGCGAGACCAGCCCGTAGCCGAGGTGGGCCCGCTGTCCGCGGTGGAGGAAGTTCGGATCGGTCAGGAGCGTCAGGTCTCCGTAGCGGATCAGCAGGGTGGCGTTGCCGATGAACAGGATGTCCGCGGCGCCCTCGGGCGGGGTGTGCTGCACGGCCGGCTCGCCTCCGTCGCTCGTGTCCTTCCGGTCCCACCCCGGGTGAGCGGTGGGCACGGTTCTACACCTCCGGGCCGGGGGAAAGCCGGGCCCCGTCCGTGCGCAAGGCCCCTGGAAGGCACCGTTCCTTCCCCCGTGGCGGGTGAGGCGCGGGGCGCGTGCCTCGGGTGCGATGGACGGAGCGGCGGGCGTCGGCCGCTGCCCGGTCGGTCCCGTCGGCGTACCGGGCCGCCCCGGCGAGGTGGACGGCGTGGAGCACCGGCGGACTCCGGTCGTTCCCGGTGCGCCGGCCCGTGTCTTCACCACACGGGTGGCGGACGACCCTCGGCCGTCCGAAGGGGCCCCGGCCCGTACCCAGGTCGGTGTCTTCCTCCGGGCCGGGAGCTCCTTCGTCCCCACCGGCCCGGTGCGCCGAGACCGAGGCCGACACCGAGGGAGCCAGGCGTGTCCAGAACCAGAACCAGGACCAAAACCGGGACCAGGACCGGGGCCGGGGCCGGTCCGGCCGCGGGCCGGCGGGCGCGTCGTGCCGAGCGCCGGGCCCACGCGGACTACACGGGTGCCGTCTACGGGTCCATGCTCGCGGCCTCCGTGGTGCTCGGCGCCGGCTCGCTGGGCTCGTTCCCCCGCGCCGAGCTGGTGCTGCTGCTGGTGCTCACCGGTGTGGTGTTCTGGATCGCGCACGTGCACGCCCGGTTGTTCGGGGCGCGGCTGGCACAGCGGGCTCCGGACCGCCGGGTGGTGCTGCACGTGTGCCGTGACGAGGCGCCGATCGTCAAGGCCGCCCTCCCGCCCGCCGCCGCGGTGGCCGTCAGCCCGCTGCTGGGCCTGGACGTGCGGGGCGCCCTCTGGCTGGCCCTCGCCGTCGCCGTGGCCGGACAGGTGGGCTGGTCCGTGGCCGCGGCACACCGTGCCGGCGCCTCCCGGCGGCTGATGGCCGCCACCGCGTCGGTCAATCTGCTGATCGGCCTGCTGATCGTCTCCTTCAAGATCCTCCTGAAGCACTGAGAACGCCCGGGCCCGGGGCACCGCCCTCCGGGTGAGGGGGCCCCTGCACCGGGTGCCGGGATCACCCTCGACGGGTGACCCCGGCACCGGGCGGCAAGCGTGACGCTGGTCCTGTCAGGTCCTCGCCCCCCTCCACGCGAGGAGGAACCATGGCCATGCCGCATGGTCCGGCATCGCACGCCGGGCCGGAACGCCGTCCCGGCCGAGCGCCCTTCGATCCGATGGGCGATCCCACCCACGCCCTCGCGCGGCTCGGCCGTTCCTGGACCTGGCTGCTGGGCTCGGCCGTCACCACGCTGGTGCCGGGCGTTCTGATACTGGTCTGGCCGGAGGCGACCCTGCACGTCCTGGCGGTCCTCATCGGCCTGTACCTCCTGGTGAACGGGGCGTTCCGGTTCGTGGCCGTCTTCGCGCGGGAGGGGCACGAACGGTTCCCGGGGCTGCTCCTGGCGGTGCTGTACGTCCTGACCGGGGTGCTGTGCCTGCGGAACCCGCTGCAGACGATCGCCGTGCTCTCCCTGATCGTGGGGGTGCTCTGGCTGGTCTCCGGCCTCCTCACCCTCTACACGGCCCTCGCCGCCCAAGACCTGCCGCACCGCGGCGTCGTCCTGGGCACGGCCGTGCTCGGCATCGTCGCGGGGATCGTGGTCCTCGCCCTGCCGGCCGAATCGGCCCGCGCCCTGACCCGGTTGCTCGGGCTGTGGCTCGTCCTGCTCGGCCTGGCCGAGGTGGTGGTCGCCTTCGCCTGGCGGGCCGCGCTCCGCAGGACGCACTCCGCGGGTCCGCACACACCCGCCCCGGCGGCCTGAGACCGCGACCGCCGCGGAGGGACGCCCATGAACCCGGCCACGGCCCCGGGCCCGCCCGACCCCGGCGGAGCCGCGACCCCGGAACCCGCCTTCACCGCCGACGAACGAGCGGAGTACGAGCGGCTGCGCCGCCAGTCGGCGGTGCGCCACCGGCGGGCACGCGTGGCGGGCTCCTCGCTCCTCCTCGCGCTGACCCTGCTGCTCGCTCCCCTGGCCGTCGTCGCGGCCTGGGTCCAGGACACGGTCTCCGACACCGACAGGTACGTGGAGACGGTCGCACCGCTGGCGTCCGATCCGGCCGTGCAGCAGGTCGTGATCAACCGGCTCACGGACCACGTGATGGAGAACGTGGACGTCACGGCGGTGACGGACTCACTCGCCCGGACCCTCCGGGACGCCGGGGCGCCGCCCGGCGTCGTGGCGGGAGCCGAGTCCCTCACCGGTCCGCTGCAGGACGAGGTCAGGACGGTCGTGCACCGCACCGTCAGCCGTGTGATCACCGGCGACACCTTCCAACAGGCGTGGGAGAGCGCCAACCGGCGGGCGCACACCGCGGTGGTGACCATGCTCACCGGTGACAGCACGGGTGCCGTGCGCGCCCGGGGCGACACCGTCCGGCTGGATGTGGGACAGGTCGTCGACCAGGTGCGGGAGCGGCTCGTCGACGCGGGCTTCGACCAGGCGGCCGCCATCCCGGACACCGACCGGACGATCACCCTGTTCCAGACCGAGCAGCTGGGCAAGGCGCAGGACCTGATGCGGCTGCTGGACGTCCTCGGCGTCTGGCTGCCCGTCCTGACCGTGGTGCTCGCCGCGCTCGCCGTGTGGACCGCCCCGGCACACCGCGTGATGCTGATGGCCACCGCGACGGGTGTCGGCGTGATGACGGTCGTGCTGCTCGTCGCGCTGGCCGTGGTCCGGCGGGTCTACCTGGACTCGGTTCCGCCCACGACGCTGCCGCCCGGCGCGGCGGCGACGGTCTACGACACGTTCGTCCTCTTCCTGCGTGACAGCGCCCGCACCCTGCTGGTCGTCTCGGTGATCACGGCACTGGTGGCGTACCTGTACGGTCCCGGACGTCCTGCCCGCGCCGTCCGCACGACGGCGCAACGGGGTGCGACGGCCGCCGGCCGGGCGCTGTACCGCGCCGGAGCGGGCACCGGGGCCGCCGGACGCCTGCTGGCGGACCACCGGGCGTGGATCACCGGCGGTGTCTTCGCGGCCGGGGCGCTGGCACTGGTGCTCTGGAACCGTCCGACGGTCGGAGCGGTGGTGCTCGTCCTCGGTGTCGCCCTGGCCGTCCTGGCGCTCCTGGCGGTCCTCGCGGCCGCCGCTCCCCCCGCCCATGGGGAACCCGGCGCCTGATCCGAGGCGGGTGCCCCGTCCACCGGCGGCGCCTCACTCGGCGCGCACCCTCACCCCCGCCGGGTGAGGTCCCCCGGCGCCCGCCCCGGGCACGCTGAAGACGGCACGGCCCCGCTGCCGGCGGGCGCCCGGGAGCGCGGGAGACCACGGCCGACGGCCGGCCCGGCGGCGTCGACGAGCCCGCCGGGCCGTCCAGGATCCGCGACCGCGGCGCCCTCACGGACGAGGAGTTCCGCAGGGCGAAGGAACTGGTCCCGACCGGCCACGGCCCGGCGGAGCACCCGGGCTCCACCGCCCGCGCCCCCGGTCGCCGGGCACCCGCGGCCCGCGACGGGTGCCCGGAAGCGCGGGGACGCGAGGAGAAGGGCCGACAGGTGGAACGGCGTGGAGGTGACATGAGGCAGTCCGGCGGGGCGAAGGCCCCGGCCGCACGCGAAGGCGGGGCCGGGCGGGCCCGCCTCGCCCTGCTCGCCCTGCTGGGGAGCGTCCTGGTGCCGCTCGTCGCCGCCGGTCTGCGGAGCGTGCTGTGGGTGCCGGTCGGCGTCGCGGGGCTCGCGCTCGCCGCCGTCGGCGTGTGGTGGGTCCTGGCCCACACGGGGGTGCTCCGCGCCCTCGGCGCGGTCCTGTCGGTGGCCGCGCCGATCGCCGTGCTCGTCCTGTACGGCACGTTCGGTCTGCTGGGGCCGGCCCTGGTGTCCCTGGCCCTGTGGGCGCTGGCCGTCACGACGGCGCGTACGGCCCTGACCCCGGATCACCCCGCCTCCGAACAGGCCGTCACCGAGGCGCCCCGCGCCCCCTGGATCCTCATGAACCCGCGCTCCGGCGGCGGCAAGGTGGGCCGCTTCCGGCTGGCGGAGAGGGCCAGGGCGGCGGGCTGCCGGGTGGTCCTGCTCGACGCGGGCCGGGACGTCGTCGAGCTGGCCCGGCAGGCCGTCGCCGAGGGGGCCGACCTGCTGGCGGTGGCGGGCGGCGACGGCACCCAGGCCCTGGTGGCCGAGGTCGCGGCGCGCCACGACCTGCCGTTCATGGTGGTTCCCGCGGGCACCCGCAACCACTTCGCCCTCGATCTCGGCCTCGACCGCAAGGATCCGGCCACGGCCCTGCAGGCCCTGACGGACGGCGTCGAACTCCGCGTCGACCTCGGGTACGCCGCGGACCGGGTCTTCGTCAACAACGCCTCGTTCGGGACGTACGCGTCCGTCGTCACCGACCCCGCGTACCGGAACGCCAAGACCCGCACGACCCTGCGCACCCTCCCCGGCCTCCTCACCGGCGAGGAGGCGCTCAGGCTGCGGGCACGGGCCGGCCGCACCCGCGTCGACGGGCTCCAGGCCCTGCTCGTCAGCAACAACCCCTACGGACGTGCCGTGGACGCGGCCCGTCCGGGGCGCAGGGAGCGGCTGGACACGGGGCTCCTCGGCCTGGTGTGCGTGCGGGTCGGCAGCACCGCCGAGGCGGCGCGCCTCGTGCACGGTCCGCGCTCCGGGGCACTCGTCCGGCTGGCCGCCGAGGAAGTCGTCGTCGACGCCGGCACGGACACCCTCCCGGTCGGCATCGACGGGGAACACGTCGTCCTGCCGTCCCCCGTGGTCTGCCGCAGCGCGCCCGGTGCGCTGCGGGTCCGCGTGCCGCGCCACCGCCCGCACGCACGGCGGGGCGGCGGCGCGGCGGCCGACTGGCCGCGCGTGGCACGCCTGGCGCTGGGCCGTCCGGCCCCGGGCCGGCCGGTGACTCGGCCGGGGTGACGGCGGTGACCGCGTCGCCCCGTGTGCCCCGGAGCCCCGCTGTCCTCCCCCTCCTCCCGGCGAAGCGGCCGGGAGGAGGGCCGGGGCTCAGTCGGTGGAGAGGCCCCGGGGCAGGTCCACCGGCCTCGGGATTCGGCAGCGAGCGGGCGACGTCGCCCTGCGCGACCATGCCGACCGGGTCGTGCCCGTCGATCACCGGCAGGCGTCGCACCTTGTGCTGGATCATCGTGCGCGGGATCTCCTCCGCACCGTCGTCAGCGCCCGTGGTCACGGCCTCGCCCGGCGTGGCTTCCCCGGTGGCGAGCAGGTCGTGGAGGACCGCCCCGCCGAGGAACGGGCGGCCGAGGAGACCCTCGCGGCCCTCGGCGGGATGGACACCGGCGACCCCGGGTTCGTGCCCCGGCTGCCCGAGCTGCGCAAGGACGTCCGGGAACACGCCCGGGCCGAGGAACGGTCCATGGCCATCCGTCGGCGGAAGCGGAAATCCACGGATCGCCGGGGTCCGGACAACATTATATCTGTACCGGCGGGATGAGAGTTCTACGGAACGTGCGGGCAGTTTCCCTGCAGCAGCGAACAGAGCGGAATTATTCACCCCGCACAGGCCGCCACAACGTGCTACCGTCAATCGCAGTTGCAGTTGTGGTTCCCGAATTCCAAGTTCTTCTCAGGCGGCTTCTGTGCCACTGGAAGCGCCTTTGGCACCGGTCTTTTTCCGGGCGGGGTGATCATCGCGGCGACACGGCGTCCGCACAGTGCGGGTGCCGACTCACTGCCCCGAAGGAGAAAAGACATGACTACTGGCACCGTGAAGTGGTTCAACGCGGAAAAGGGCTTCGGCTTCATCGAGCAGGACGGCGGCGGCCCCGACGTCTTCGCCCACTACTCGAACATCGCCGCCCAGGGCTTCCGCGAGCTCCAGGAGGGTCAGAAGGTGAGCTTCGACATCGCGCAGGGGCAGAAGGGCCCGACGGCCGAGAACATCGTCCCCGCCTGACGCCGGCGCGCACTTCGTAGCTGGGGCCCGCATCCTTCGGGGTGCGGGCCCCAGCTGCATGCACGTTGCGCGGTGGTTTCACCCACGGAACGACTCCGGGAATCCGCTTGATCGCGTCCACGGATTCCCTTCGAGAGCCCCAGCACATCTCCTCTCGACCGCATCGCAGCGCACGATTGTCTTCACGCCCCATTCGGCCTGTTCTTGCAATTCTCCGCGCCGCTCATCGCTGCGGGAATTCCTTGATATGTGCCGCATCGAGGAAGGTTCCGCATGAACCGCACACGCACGAACGACCGTTTCGCCCGTACTCGGAACGGAAGCGCCGCTCCCGGGGGGAAGGGCAACCGGTTCGAATCGTCGCCCCCGCGCCGCTCCGGCGGACCGGTCCGTTCCCCTGGTCACAGCCGCCGCTCCACCGCGTTCCAGGGTGAGTTCGCCCTCCCCGAGACGATCACCCCGGCGCTGCCCGCGGCGCCGGACTTCGCCGATCTCGACATGCCCGCGGAGCTGCTGACCGCGCTCGGCTCGCAAGGCGTGACCGCACCGTTCCCGATCCAGGCCGCGACGCTGCCGAACTCGCTGGCCGGCCGGGACGTCCTCGGTCGGGGGCGCACCGGTTCCGGCAAGACCCTCGCCTTCGGGCTGGCCCTGTTGGCCCGTACGGCCGGGCAGCGCGCCGAGGCCCGACAGCCGCTGGGGCTGATCCTCGTACCGACGCGTGAACTCGCACAGCAGGTCACCGACGCGCTCACGCCGTACGCCCGCGCAGTGAAGCTGCGCCTGGCCACGGTCGTGGGAGGGATGCCGATCGGCAGGCAGGCCGGCGCGCTGCGTCGTGGCGTCGAGATCGTCGTCGCCACCCCCGGACGCCTCAAGGACCTCGTCGAACGCGGTGACTGCCGCCTGGACCGGGTGGCCGTCACCGTCCTCGACGAAGCGGACCAGATGGCCGACATGGGCTTCATGCCGCAGGTCACCGACCTGCTCGACCAGGTCCGCCCCGGGGGCCAGCGCATGCTGTTCTCCGCCACTCTCGACCGCAACGTCGACCTGCTCGTGCGTCGCTACCTGAGCGACCCCGTCGTGCACTCCGTCGATCCGTCGGCCGGCGCGGTCACGACGATGGAGCACCACCTGCTCCACGTCCACGGCGCCGACAAACACGCGGCCGTCACCGAGATCGCCGCACGCGACGGCCGCGTGATCATGTTCCTGGACACCAAACACGCCGTCGACCGCCTCACCGAGCACCTCCTGAACAGCGGGGTGCGGGCCGCCTCCCTGCACGGGGGCAAGTCGCAGCCGCAGCGCACCCGTACCCTGACGCAGTTCAAGAACGGACACGTCAGCGTGCTGGTGGCGACCAACGTCGCCGCGCGCGGCATTCACGTCGACAGCCTCGACCTCGTCGTCAACGTCGACCCCCCGACCGACCACAAGGACTACCTCCACCGCGGCGGCCGCACGGCCCGCGCCGGCGAGTCCGGCAGCGTCGTCACCCTGGTCACCCCGAACCAGCGCCGCGCCATGACCCGCCTCATGGAGATGGCCGGCATCTCCCCGCAGACCACCCAGGTCCGCGCGGGCGCGGAGGCCCTGCACCGCATCACCGGCGCCCAGGCCCCCTCCGGCATCCCGGTCGTCATCACCGCACCGGTGGTCGAACGTTCCAAGCGCGGCGCCACCTCACGCGGCCGGCGCCGCTCGGCTTCGGCGACCCGGCGCACTCCCGCGCAGCGGCCCGTCTCCGACGCGGCCTAGAACCGTCTTGCTCAGGAAGCTGACCCATCTCTGCAGGAGGCACCTCTTGACGCTGGTCCAGATGCATTCCCGCTCAACGAGCACCGACACCGTGCCCAGGACGGTCGCCGACGCCATGGACCCGGCCGGGCCTCAGGTCTGGGACGACATGACCGTCGAGGTGGCGCTGTCCGTCATGGCCGCCGCCCGCACGGGTCACCTCGTCGTCTGTGACGAGGACGGCCAGTACATCGACCTGGTCACCCGGGCCCGGCTCACCGCGGTGCGGGACGGTTCCGGCTACACCGACCGGCTCCGCCTGCGCGACATCTCCGGCGCCACGACGACGGGCCCTGCGCCTCGCCGCTGACCGCGGTGGCCGAGGCGAGCGCGCAATGCGGCACCGTCGGCTCGGGGCCCTGCCCGTGGTCGACGAACACGGCAACGCCCCGGGCGTCGTCGCCCCCTCCCCTTCTCCTTGTGAGGCGTCATGCGTTGTGTCATAGCCCGCTTTCCGTTCGAGCTCACCAAGGAGGGCGTGCTGGAATCGATGAAGGGCGTCAAGCCCGAGCCGGTCACCGGCGACTTCGTCGTCATCGGGCGCCGCCGCTACCCCGCCAAGCAGGTCGGCCAGGTCGTCACCCGCCAGGACCGTCGCGATTTCAGCGGCGGTGAGGTCCTCAGGGCCATGGCCCGGCTCGGCTTCACCTGCCGCACCGTCCCCGAGGCCGCAGAGGCCGCAGAGGCCGCAGAGGCGAGGATCGTCGACCCGCTCCAGCGGGCTTCCGCACTGCTCGGCGCCCCCGTGTCCGTCTGACCGACGGGAGAGCCCGGCACAGGGCGTGGACGGTCCGGTGCGGTGGAGAGGCGGCCGTGGCTCATCGCAGCGGGGCTTCCCCGGCCGAGCCCGTACGGGACCCGTCGGGCTGACAAGTCCACGGACACGCTTTTACAGTGGTGGGCACGACCTCTGCCGGGCCTGCGGCACCCCTGTGCCGCAGCCACCTGCCGGCTCAGCCGGCATCTGGCGGAGGTGTGCCGTGCCAGACGACCGTCGGCCTTCTCGCTTCAGCGCTGACCCGTTCCCCGCCGCACGCGGATGGATCCGCGACGCCGCGTGCGTGGGCGAGGACCCCGAGCTCTTCTTCCCTCTGGTCGAACGGGACAACGAGCCCCAGGTCGCTCGCGCCCGTGCGGTCTGCCATCGTTGCCGCGCCCTGCTCGCCTGCCGCCGGTGGGCCGTCGAGCAGGGAGAGGACGTCGGCATCTGGGGTGCGACCACCGCCGCGCAGCGTCGCGCCATCCGCCGGGAGCTGTTCGGCGGCCCGGCGGGACGAACGACGGGGAAAACGGTTGACGCGCGTCGGGAATGACCACTCGCAGCCGGGATGTCGGCCATACGGTGCAGCCCCGAGCCGTCCGAAGGGGACTCGATCACCGGTCTGATCGTCGGCCCGGCGGCGTCGGCGACTCGTCTCCTCGGACCGCCGTTCCGGGTCGGATCGCGGGGCCCGGCCTGACCCGCCGCCGGCCACGGCCCTGGTGGGCCGCCGTCCGCTGTGAGGGGGCGGGTCAGGCGTCCGCCTTGTGTCCGGTCCCGACCTCACCGCGGCGCAGTTCGTCGTTGATGCGCCGGGCCTCTTCCAGTTGGTCTTCCAGGATGATGATGCGGCAGGCCGCCTCGATGGCGGTGCCCTGGTCGACCATCTCCCGGGCACGGGCGGCGATGCGCAACTGATAGCGGGAGTAGCGGCGGTGGCCGCCCTCCGAGCGCAGGGGCGTGATCAGCCGGGCTTCACCGAGGGCCCGTAGGAAGGCGGGCGTGGTACCGAGCATCTCCGCTGCTCGTCCCATGGTGTAAGCGGGGTAGTCGTCGTCGTCGATTCGGTCGAGCGGCGTGTCTGTGGTCATCTGCACCTCTGAGGGGGGAATGCGTCGAGGGGCCTTGGTGCCGTACGGCACCAAGGCCCCGAGGGATTTGTAACACCATCAACCGGCTTTCTGCGATGCCGGCCTTCTGTTTTCGCACCGGCCCCCGACGGGGGGCGGAGAGTGCGGGGATCGCGGATGCGTGACCGTGGGACCACCTTCCGTTCCGGGGCCTGCGGTACCCGGGCGGACCGTTCTCGCCCGGGCGATCCTGATGGCGTCCTCCTCCTTCTCTCTTCCTTCTGACGAGCTTCTCACTTCTGCGGACCTGCGTACTTCCGGCGGCCCTCCTACGGCCACCGGGCCCGGCGGTCAGCGAGGGGACCCCGAGCCTGCTTCGGCCCCGCCACTCCACCGCCGTGCCAGAACCTCCGTGTCCGCGCGGGCAGTTCGTGTCTGCCACGCCTCACCGACTTCCTGGCTACGACAGACACATTAACCTCGAAGCCTGCGCATGTCTACAGCAGCCGCTACAGGTTTCAGCCCGTGCGAGTGAAAGGTTCTCCACCGGCACCCATGTGGCGCAGCCCTTCGGCTTCGGCCGGGGCATGATGCGCGGGAGCGGCGGCCGCCGCGGCCGTACGACCGTCGCGGCACCACGACGGGCCGACGGCGTTCACGGCCGACGAGCAGCGGAGCGGCCGAGGACGCGCACGCAGACCGAGACGGCGAGCCGATCCTGTCCGGTTCACCGGCTGACCACAGCTGCTCGGAGCGACGGGTCGGACGCCTGAGGCGTCCGCGCGGTCACGGCGCTAGGACACCTCGTGGCGGGCGACGGAGAAGTCGACCTGGAGTGCGTAGCGGTGGGCGACGTAGGAGCTGACCGTGTGTTCCAGCGGGGCTCCGTGCTGGTCGGTGATGGAGCGGGTCTCGACGAGCATCGGGGTGTCGGCGCCCACGTCGAGTTCGGGCGCGTCGTCGCCGGCGGTGCGGGCGGTCAGGACGGAGGAGCCGAGGGTCGGGTGCAGGCCCAGGCGGCGCAGCGCGTTGTGCAGGGAGCCGGTCTCCAGGTCCGCGGCGAGCAGGGCGTCGAGGGCCGCGGGGAAGGCGGCGTGTTCGACGGCGACGGGCAGGTCGTCGAAGAGCCGGACGCGGCTGATCGCGACCACGGTGGCGTCCTCGCCGGGGGCGTCCGGGTACAGCGTGGCGGCCTCGGCCGGCGTGGCGGGGCGCAGGCCGGCCCGCAGGACGCGGGAGCGGGGTGTCCTGCCGGCCGCCAGTGCCTCGTCGTGGAAGCTGAGCAGGGTGCCGACGGGGCGGGCGGCGGCGGCCTTGCGGACGAAGCTGCCCCGGCCGGGCACGCGTTCCAGCAGGCCGTCGCGCTCCAGTCCGGCCAGGGCGGCGCGCACGGTCATCCGCGAGACGCCGAACTGCTCGGCCAGGCGCGGCTCCGAGGGGAACGGGTCGCCGTCACGCGCGTCGGCCAGACGGCGGCGCAGCTGCTTCTCGATGCGTTCGTACAGGGGCTGCGGTGCGGCCATGGCGGGCGTGGTCCTCCGGTCTCTCCGGTCTCTCCGGTTCGGTGCGGGGCGGCCGAGGGCCGGTGCGGGGTCCGTCGACACCACCATCCTCACCTGTATAGGCTGTATAGACAGCTTAGGACGACCGGAGGGAACCACCATGTCCGCTGCCTCGATCCCCTCGGCGCGCCGGGACGGTCCGCTGCCCGCGCGCGAGGAAGTGGCGAAGATGATCGACCACTCGCTGCTGCGGCCGGAACTGACCCCGGCCGAGGTCGCCGCGGGCCTGGCGGTCGCGCGGGAGCACGGCACGGCCTCGGTGTGCGTGCGCCCGGCCGACGTACCGGCCGCCGTGACCGCGCTCGCCGGCAGCGGGGTCGCGGTCGGCACCGTGGTCGGCTTCCCGCACGGCGGGGCGACCACCGCGGCCAAGGTCTTCGAGACCACCGAACTGGTCGCCCTGGGGGCGCAGGAGATCGACATGGTCGTCGACATCGGCCGGCTGCGCGGCGGCGACGCCGCGTACACCCAAGGCGAGATCGCCGCCGTCGTGGAGGCCGCCCGGGGCCGCACGGTCAAGGTGATCTTCGAGAACGCCTACCTGGACGACGACCGGAAGACCGCCGGGTACCGGGCCGCCGAAGCGGCGGGCGCGGCCTTCGTGAAGACCAGCACGGGCTTCGCCCCCGGTGGGGCGACCGCCCACGACATCGCCCTGATGCGGCGCACCGTCTCCCCGCACGTCCAGGTCAAGGCCGCCGGCGGCGTGCGCACGCTCGACGCCCTGCTGGAACTGCACCGGCTGGGCGCCACCCGCTTCGGCGCGACCGCCACCGCCACCATCCTCGACGACCTCCAGGGCCGCCTCACCGGCGCCGCGCCCCTGGTCGGCGGGGACACGGGCACCGGCTACTGAGCGCCGCGCCCCCGGCACGCGGCTGCGGGCGGGGCACCGGGTTCAGAGCAGGTCCCGGGCCTCGTCGCGCAGCGTCGACAGCGCGTGCCGCGCGGCCGCGGTGTCCGGCAGCACGGCGAACAGCAGGGGGCTGCCGGCGGCCGGCTCCTCGGCCAGGATCCGGCGGATCCACTCCATGCCGTCCCTGAGCTCGGTGTACGCGTCCGCCGTCCCGCCGCTGCGGGCGAAGTCGCCGAGCGCCGACCGGTGCATCGCGTCGATCAGCGCGGAGAGCGCCATCGGCAGGAACGCCGGACCGTCCGGGGGCAGCCGGTCACGCAGGTACGCCCGCGTCAGGGCGACGTAGCGCTCGTTCTCCAGCACCTCGCGCCTGCGCAACTCGGGCACGACCCGGGTCAGCCGGTAGCGCTGGAGCACCAGTTCGGGCCTGCTCAGGAAGTCGAGCATCACCACCTCGGTGGCCGCGATGACGACGTCCACCGGCGAGCGTCCCCCGGTCGGCTTCACCAGGTGGCGCGCCAGCAGCTCCAGCCGCGCGGAGTGATCGGGGAAGGCCAGCTCGTCCTTGCCGTCGAAGTACCTGAACACCGTGCGCCGTGACACCCGCGACGCGTCCGCGACGGCCTCCACGGTGACGCTCTCGTAGCCCTGCTCCAGGAACAGCGCCATCGCCGTCTCCGCGATGCGGTACTTCGTCTCCAGCCCCCGCTCGGCCACGGCTCCTCCCCTCCTCCCCTCTCCTCGGCCCCTCCACGTCTTCCCGCGAAGCCGTCGTGAGTCCGTGCGTCTGTGAGTCTATGGCCACGGTCGCGGAGGGAGGCCGGGCCGGTGCGGGCGGCGACGGCACGGTTCCGCCCGGTCACTTCACCCCTTCCGCACGGGCCGGAGAGACCGGGCCGGCGTCCTGGCCGGCCCGCCGGTCCTCGGAGCGCACCGTCCGGTGCAGCACCGGCAGGAGCAGCACGCCGAGGACGGCGGCGCCCACGAGCACGGCGTGTCCGGCGGACTCGCTCCCCCGGCCCTCGGCGAGTCCGTACAGGTAGGGGCCGACGAACCCGCCGAGCAGCCCGACCGTGTTGATGAACGCGAGCCCGGCCGCGGCCATCAGCCCGGACATCCTCGCCATCGCGACCGACCAGTAGAGCGGGAGGATGCCGACCAGCAGCAGCATCGCGGCGTCGATCAGCAGAATGCGCAGGACGGCGCCGTCGGAGAGGCTGTACGCGATCGCCACCGGGACCGTGGCGAGCGTCACGTACGTCAGGACCCGGATCTCGTTGCGCACGCGGCGCTGGATCCACGGGATTGCGAGCACGCCGATGAACGAGGCGATGCCGGCGCTGCCGCTCACCACACCGATCAGGAAGGACCCCTCGACGTCGAGGCTCTCGACGATGGACGGGAAGTTGTACTGGATCGCCACGCTGCTGACCTGGTTCGCGAAGTAGATCAGGGACAGCGCGAGGATGAACGGCCGGGCGAAGGCGATCCTGGCGTTGCCCTTCAGGGTGCCGTGCCCCGGGGCGGTCCGCACGACCGCGCGCTCGTTCAGCACCGCGGCCTCCCGCGCCGTCAGCCACTTCGCGTCCTGTGGCCGGTCGGGCACGAGGCGCCACACGAAGTAGGCGACGACCACGGTGAGCAGGCCCTCGACGAGGAACATCCACTGCCAGCCGTACAGTCCGCCCGCTCCGTGGAGCTCCATGAGAGCGCCGCCGAGGGGGGCTCCGAGCGCGAAACCGGCGCACACGGCGAGGTAGAGGATCCCGACCACGGTCACCCGCTGCCTCTGCGAGAACCAGAGCGTGACGGTGTACATGAGCGCCGGGTACAGGCCGGCCTCGGCCGCGCCGAGCAGGAACCGGATGACGTAGAAGGACAGTTCGTCCTGCACGAACATCATGCAGGAGCAGAGCAGTCCCCAGGTCACGGCGATCCGGGTGATCCAGCGCCGCGGTCCGACCCGGTACATGATCAGGTTGCTGGGCACCTCCAGGAGCGCGTAGCTCAGGAAGAAGATGCCGGCGCCGACCCCGTACGCCGCGGCGCTGATGCCCACGTCGGCTTCGAGTGACGTCTTGGCCATCCCGACGTTGGTGCGGTCCACGAACGCCATGAAGTACGTGAGGCACAGGATCGGCAAGAGACGGAAGGCCGCTTTGCGGCTCGCCGTGGCGTGCAGGGCGTCGGTGCCGTCCTGCGCGGTTCGCTGCTGTTTCACAACGGGGCTCCCGGAGCGTATGGCACTGGATGTCATTTTTTGACACTCGGTGGCGCTGGACTGTGCCACACGCCACACGGGGGCACAAGACCTCCGGCACAGGTTCGAGTCGACGCTCCCGAGTGCGAGCGGCGGCGGAACCGGCGTCCGCGAAGCCGCCCGCCACCGCCGTTGCGGACGCGGGCGCACCGGGGCGGTGGAGACGAAGTGAAGGCAGTCTGAAGCAAGCGTGTGGGCGCGTGGTTGGTTGCCGACTAAAGTCTTTTCATCACTGCTGGTTACGGGGCCGGAGCCTGGTGCGCGCATGCCGGGTCGCCGGTGGGGAGGGCCTGTCGAGCATGAGCCGTCGCTCCAATGGGTTGGTCGCCGTCTGGGCCGAGGCGCAACGCCAACAGCAACGTCAACAGGAGGCGCAAGCCAGGTTCCAACGGGAGCAGGAGCGGCGACATCGCGCCCACCAGCGGGAGATCACACGCAGCTACCGTGAGCGGAGAGCGGCGTACCGGGAGCAGCGCGAAGCGGAGGCCCGGCGTCGTACGCAGGAACTCGACGCGCAGGTCGAGGCGTTGCAGGGCCTGTTGACGACGGGATGCCGGGCTCCGGCGTTCCGGTCCGGCGCGCTCACCCGGCCGGAGCAGGTCGAGGCGTTCGCCCCGGGG
Organism: Streptomyces sp. NPDC004051; assembly: GCF_053604275.1. Lineage (NCBI taxonomy): Bacteria > Bacillati > Actinomycetota > Actinomycetes > Kitasatosporales > Streptomycetaceae > Streptomyces > Streptomyces sp. NPDC004051. The sequence goes on from NZ_JBSGHG010000005.1 coordinate 56,718, forward strand.
CAGCTCGCGCACCCCGTCCCCATGCCGGACCCGAACCAGCATCACTACCAGCCGCAGCAGAGCGGCTGGACCGCCGCACGGCGGGCGCAGGCGCAGGCGGAGGCCCGCTCCAGGTTCGAGCGCGACTGGCATGCCGCGCAGGCCGCCGAAGCGCAGCGCCGGCACCAGTTGGCCGCCTACCAGGCGCAGTACCAGCAGTGGGCCGAGGCCCGGTTGGACGAGATCCGTCGGCACAACGCCGGCATCGCGGAGATGGCGGCGGGGCTTCGCAGCGGGGATCCGGAGGCCGTGGTGGAGTACTTCTCCGCCGCCCTCTACGCCTCGACCGGCTGGCCGGAGGACATGCCCCGCCAGTTGTCCGCGGCGTACGACCCGGGGGCGCGCCAGCTGGTGCTGAACCGGGAGCTGCCCAGGTACGACGTCGTCCCGGAGGCGAAGTCGGCGCGCTACATGGTCAACGCCGACCAGGTGAAGGAGTCGCCCCGGCCGGTCACCCAACGCCGCGCCCTGTACCGGGACGTGCTCGCGCAGTGTCTCCTGCTGGTTCTGCGGGACCTGTTCGCGGCCGACGAGTTCGGCGCGCTGGAGTCGGTCGCGCTGAACGGGTTCGTGGACGATCACGACCCGGTGACCGGCAGACGGGTGCCCATGTTCCTCGGCACCGTCATGGCTTCGCGTTCGACGTTCGCCGCGCTGCACCTGGAGCAGGTGAACGCGGTCAACTGCCTGGTGGACGGCCTCCGGGGGCAGTTGTCCTCGCGCCCCGACCAGTACGCGTCCGTGCGGCCCGGCCGGCTTCCCGAGGACGTCGGCAACGGCGTCGTCACCCATGGGGACGGCGGGGAACCGGATCTGTACGAGATGGACCCCATCGCCTTCGAGACGCTGGTCGCCGACCTGTTCCGGGCGATGGGCATGCAGGCCGTGACCACCCAGCGCTCGAACGACGGCGGTGTCGACGTCGACGCGCTGGACCCGGCCCCGATCCGCGGCGGCAAGATCGTCGTGCAGGTCAAGCGCTACCGCAACACGGTCCCCCCGACCGCCGTCCGCGACCTGTACGGAACCGTCCAGGACGCCGGCGCCAACAAGGGTGTCCTGGTCACCACCTCCTCGTTCGGCCCCGGCTCGCACACCTTCGCCAACGGCAAGCCCCTGGAACTGGTCGCGGGCTCCGAACTGGTCGACCTGCTGCACCGCCACGGGCTGCGCGGACGCCTGGGCGGCGGCGAACGCCCGGTGCCCGACCGGCGGACGGCACCGGACAGCGAGACCGCCGGTGACACCGGCGGTGACACCGGCACCGGCAGCGACACCGGCAGCGACACCGGCGCGGACGACCACAACGTGTTGGGCATGTACTGGTCGGGCAACGTCGCCCTCGACGTGTGCGCGCTCGTCTGCCACGGCAACCGGGTCCTGGACGACGACCACTTCGTCTTCTACAACAATCCCCGCACACCCGACGGCACGGTGCGCACGCTCGTCCCCGTCGCACCGGACAGGGCCGCCGTCCAGGTCTCCTTCGACGCCCTGCCGGCCCACGCCGACCGCCTCGTCGTCATCGCCGCGGTCGACCCCGTGGCCAACCCCGGGGCCGACCTGTCCGGGTTCGCCGACGCCGGCATCCGACTGCTGGACTCCGAGGGCTCCCCGCTCGGCCAGTTGCCGGTCTCCGAGGGCCGCCCGGACGAAACCGCCCTCGTCCTGGGGTCCTTCCGCCGCCGCGCGAACGGCGACTGGGACTTCGTCACCGGAGGCCGGGGATACCGGGGCGGCCTGGAGGAACTGGTCCGCGACTACGGTGTCGACGTGGAATAGCTCCGCCGTCGAACGGCCGGGGCGCTGCGGAGGCGGGGACAAGATGGACGAGGCGGACGAGGCGGACGAGGGGGCGAAGGGCATAACGACCTGGGGACTGGTCATCGAGACGACCATGGGTGCCGGAGAACGCAAGCACACCGAGGCATACGTGCTCGCTCACGTCACCGGAGAGCGTGAGGAGGCACTCGCGGAGCTGGAACGGCGGGCACGGAGCTACTCGCCTCCGCACCCCAGGAGCCCCAAGCGCCGTCGGCTCCTGCGGCAGGACGACGGGTTCCTGCTCGTCGTGGACGGGGCGTGGCAGTCGTTCGTCACCCGGTTCACGGTGGCGGAACTGATCGAGGACTCCGCCGCACCCCCCGCCCCGGAACCTGCGCCGGAAACCGTGCCGGAACCCGCCGTGGAAACCGTGCCGGAGCCTGTCCCGGAACCTGTGGCGGAGGCGCCGAGTGCCCCCGTCGCCGCAGCACCCGAGCCTGCGGAACAGCAGATCGAGCGGTACGCGGACGGGGTCCCGGTCAAGCCCGCCTGGCTGGGACGCACCGACCTGTCGTGAGGACGCCACCGGTCGGTGTCCGGTGGGGCGGGCCCGGTCAGGCGGCCAGGCGTTCCGCGAGCAGGACGACACCGATGCCGATCATGAGGGCGCCCGAGGCGCGGGTGACCGCCCGGGCCGCGGAGGGCCGGGTCTTCAGAACGGTGCGGGCGAGGACGCCGACCGTGAGGTAGACCAGCGCGCAGGCGGCCATGTGCAGGGTGCCGAACAGGCCGGTCTGCGCGGCTACGGGCCAGCCGCCGGTGGGGTCGATGAACTGCGGGAACAGCGAGAAGTACAGCAGCAGCGCCTTGGGGTTCAGGCCGCTGATCCCGGCGCCCTTGAGCATCACCTGCCTCCGGGAGGCGCCGGCCGTCTCCTCGGAGGCCGCCAGGACGGCCGGCCGGCGCAGCACGTTCCAGCCCAGCCGGACCAGGTAGCCGGCTCCGGCGACGGTCAACGCGGTGAGCACGACCGGCGAGCTCGCCACGATCACGACCAGGCCCGCGACGGCCAGGATCGTGTAGCCCGCGTACCCGGCGAGCAGCCCGGTCACGGCCGGGAGGACCGAGCGCTCCCGCAGGCCCGCCGAGATCGTGAAGGCCCAGTCCGCCCCCGGGGTGCACACCAGCAGGAGGTCCACCGCCAGAAAAGCCGCCAGCGTGGTCGCGTCCATGGATCCGTCTCTCTTGCATATCCGACTACGCAAGCGAGGCTAGGCCGGACCGGCCCGAAGGTGTTCCCGTCTTTGCCCCGGGATCCCGCCCGCCGGAGGAGAATCTCCTCCATGGACGCCCTGGACCGGAAGATTCTTGCTGAGCTGCAGATGGACGGCCGTCTCACGGTCACCGAACTCGCCGCACGTGTGCGGCTGAGCGTCTCGCCCTGCCACCGCCGCCTGCGCGACCTCGAACGCGACGGCGCGATCCGCGGTTACCGCGCCATGGTCGACCCCGCCGCCGTCGGCCTCCACTTCGAAACCCTCGTCTTCGCCACGCTGCGCTGGGAGGATCCCGACACCGTCACCTCCTTCGAGGAAGCAGTGAGCGCCATCCCGCACGTCCTCCAGGCCCAACGCCTCTTCGGCGAACCCGACTACCTCCTGCGGGTCGCCACCACCGACCTCACCGCCTACCAGCAGCTCTACGACCAGCAGCTCGCCCGCCTGCCCGGAGTGCAGCGCCTGACCTCCACCCTCGTCATGAAGAACGTCGTCGACGACCGCCCCTTGCCCGCGTAGACCGCCGGCGCGGGCCGGACACCACACCACCCGACCGCACTCGGGTCCGAGCCGTTGCCGATATCTGTGGACCAGACCGCATCAGTCACGTGCCCTCATCCATGAGCCGACCGAGGAGGTGTGAGGAGCCGGATGACCGCCCGCACAGCCGTCCGCGACTCGAAGGACCCGACTCGCGCCGTCTTCTCCGTCCCCGCTCCGGTGTTCGCCGCCTTCGTCGACGGCCTGAAGACCCGCTCGGGGCCTTCGGTGTAGCAACAGGCGTTCTGCTGCGCGGTGAAGTGGCTGGAACAAGTGCTTCGGTCGCTGGTTTTGACGCCAACCAGGGTGAAATCCGGTCACGTTCGCCTACGTTGAGCGCACTGATCGTGCTCACCACAGGAGGCCCAGCCGTGTCGGAGGACACCACCCCGGACAGTGCCGGTTTCGAGACACGTGCCCGCATCGATACGACGAAGCCGCACTCGGCGCGGTTCTGGAACTACTTCGTCGGGGGCAAGGACAACTACAAGGTCGACCGGGAGATCGGGGACCAGATCAAGGGCATCTTCCCCGGGCTGGTCGACGTGGCCCACACCAGTCGGCGGTTCCTCGGGCGGGCCGTCGGCCATCTGGCGGGGCAGCAGGGGATACGGCAGTTTCTGGACATCGGTACGGGGCTGCCGACCGCCGACAACACGCACCAGGTGGCGCAGCGCGTCGCTCCGGACGCGCGGATCGTGTACGTCGACAACGACCCGATCGTGCTGACCCACGCCAACGCCCTGCTGACCAGCACCCCCGAGGGCCGGACCGACTACCTGGACGCCGACCTTTACGACCCGGAGTCCGTCCTGCGGGCCGCCGCCGGGACGCTGGACATGTCCCGGCCCGTCGCACTGATGATCCTCAACACGCTCGGCCACGTCGCCGACTACGAGCAGGCACGTGATCTGGTGCGCCGGCTCATGGCGGGGCTCCCCTCGGGAAGCTACCTGGTGATCAGCGACAGCACGGCCACGAGCGAGGGCATGATCGCGGCCTCGAACGCCTACAACGCGAGCGGCGCCGTGCCGTACTACGTCCGTGAGGTCGAGGAGATCGCCGGCTTCTTCGACGGCCTGGAACTGGTGGAGCCGGGCGTCGTCCGGGTCCCGGAGTGGCGGCCGGAGGCCGATGCGCCGGACGAGGACGACGTGAAGGCCGTGGACGCCTTCTGCGGGGTGGGGCGCAAGCCGTAGACGGGGCGACAGGCAGGGGCCGACCACAGGTCGGCCCCTGCCTGTTCCCTGCCTGTTCCCTGCCTGTCCAGGTGGGGGCCGGGCAGGAACCCGTGCACTTTCGGTCGGTGGTTCGGGCGACTCCTGCGCGGTCGGGGCACGGGCGCATGGTGGTCGCGCACACGGTCCCGTCGACGCGGCCCCGGCGTTCACGGATCACGGCAAGCAGTCCGATCGCCGTGTCGGGGGGCGAGGCCGTGACAGCACCACGGGCCGTCGCACCGGTGCCCGGTCGGGATCGGCAGCGTCCGTGGCAGCGCACCCCGGCCGTGTCGGGATGGAGGTGCCGTCCCCGGTGTCGTGCGTCAGTACATTGGGCAGCGGCAGCGACCCTCGGGGCGGGGCCAGGTGAGGTGAACGGCACGGGCCCGCGCCCGTGTGCGGGTCGGAACGGACTCGGGGTGCACTTCGCCTCCTCCTCGGACGGAGGGGCGCTGCACGGAATCCGAAGGAAAGGTACAGGACTGATGTCTTCTTCTCCCCTCGATGTCGAGATCGGTGCTCTGAGCGGTGGGTCCGCCAAGCTGGGGCGGTATGCGGGGCAGGTCGTGCTGGTGGTGAACGTGGCCTCCAAGTGCGGGCTGACACCGCAGTACGCCGGGCTGGAGCTGCTGCACGAGAAGTACGCGGCACGGGGCTTCACGGTGCTCGGGGTGCCCTGCAACCAGTTCATGGGGCAGGAGCCGGGCACCTCGGAGGAGATCGCCGAGTTCTGCTCCGCGACGTACGGGGTGACCTTCCCGATGACCGAGAAGGTCGAGGTCAACGGGGAGGGCCGGCACCCGCTGTACGAGCGGCTGGTCGGCTTCGCGGACTCCGAGGGGCACAGCGGGGACATCCGCTGGAACTTCGAGAAGTTCCTGATCGGGCGGGACGGCGAGGTCGTCGCCCGCTTCTCGCCGCAGACCGAGCCGGAGGCGGCGGAGCTCGTGGCGGCGGTCGAGGGCGCGCTCGGCTAGCACCCCCTTTCAAGGGCCGACGCCCCCGCGTCCGGTTCCGGGGGCCGCGTTGACCTTGCCCCTGGGGCAGGGTCCAGCGTTCGTGTCGTCGGGCGGACGGGCCGCCCGACGACGGAGGATGGCGCGGTGGACCCAAGGACGGCCCCGGAGAGCGGGGAACTGCTCGGTATCGGCGCGTTCGCGGCGCGGGCACGGCTGTCGGCCAAGGCGTTGCGGTTGTACGACCGGCTGGGGCTGCTGGCGCCGGCGCGGGTCGACGAGGTCACCGGTTACCGGTACTACCGGACGGGCCAGGTCGAGCGGGCCCGTACGGTGGCGCTGCTGCGGCAGCTGGACATGCCGCTCGCCCGGATCGCCGAGGTTCTCGACGCGGACGACGGTGCGGCCGCGGCCGACCGGCTCACCGCCTACTGGGCGGACGTCGAGGCCCGGGTCGCCGGGCAGCGGACCCTGGCCGCGTTCCTCCGTGGACGGCTCTCTGGGAGGAGTTCCGAGATGTACGGGAAGTTCGCGGTCGAGACGGTGGACGTGCCGCAGCAGGTGCTGATCACCGAGACGCGGCACACGCTGGCGGACGAGTTGCCCGCGTGGATCGGGGCGGCGCTGGAACGGCTGGAGCGGGGCGCCGCGGAGTGCGGGGGCGTGGCCGGGGCGCCGTTCGTCGCCTACCACTCCGAGGTGTCGATGGAGAGCGACGGTCCTGCCGAGGCGTGTGTGCCGGTCGCCGACGAGGCGGCGGCGCGGGCCTGGGCCGAGGCGCGGGGCCGGGCGTGGGAGACGACGGTGAGGGTGGAGCCGGCCCGGCGGCTGGCCCGCACCCGGATCGCCAAGGCGCAGGTGGCTCATCCGCAGATCCTGGCCGCGTTCGAGGCGGTGGAGCAGTGGATGGTGGCCGAGGGGCTGGTGGCCGCGGGTCCGTGCAGGGAGGTGTACTTCGCGGACTGGGAGGCCGCCGGGGCCGAGGATCCGGTGTGCGACGTCGCTTTTCCGGTGCGCTGAGCCGTTGAGCCGTTGAGCCGTTGAGCCGTTGAGCCGTTGAGCCGTTGAGCCGCTGAACCGCTGGGGCAGCGTGCTGCGGTGAGGCGAGTCGCGGGGAGGCGTTCGCCGTGCCGAGAGGGTGACGGGACGGACCGAGCCCTCTCGGCAAGGACGGCGGTCTCGTCGAGAGGGCTCCGTGGAGCTCTGTCCGGCTCCGGTCTTCTCAGACCCTCACGGTCTTCTCAGACCTTCACCGAGGCCACGAAAGCGTTCCACGCGTCCGTGGGGAAGGCCAGCTTCGGGCCCTCGGGAACCTTGGTGTCCCCGAGTTCCAGTGCCGCCTCGGTGGTCGACCTGACCATCACGCACGCGCCGTTGTTGTTGGTGTAGGAGGACGTCGTCCACGTTTCCGTGGCGCCCAGACGAATTGCCATGTTCGCTCCGTAGCCAGTTGCTGAGTTGCTGTCACCGGGCTGCGCATTCCGGCAGGTACCCGCAGAACGGATTTCGCCAACCGTCGTGCGTGGTTGGCGTGATCGACGCTACTGGTCGGCATCCTTTTCCGGCGTGGCCATTCACTCGACCGGGTGGCATATTCCAGGAGATACTTCCAGTCAGGCATGGCAGCGGTGTAGCATCCCGCCCTTCCCGTCAGCAGGTCAGCGCGCGTACTCCTTCGCGACGCTCTCCACGAGCTGGCGGGACTGTTCCACGTTCAGGGACTGCGCCCTCAAGTGCTCGTACATCACGGTGTACTTCTGCACGTCGTGCGGTTTCTCCAGGTACAGGTCGCTGGTCACGCCCTCGATGTAGACGACGCTCGAGTCGGCCGCGTCCGCGAACTCCAGGATGGAGTACTGGCCGTTGATGCCGGAGTGCGCGCCGACCTCGAACGGCAGCACCTGCACGGTGATGTGCGGCAGCTGGGACAACTCCATGACGTGTTCCAGCTGTTCGCGCATGACCTGCTTGCTCCCGACGACCCGGCGCAGCGAGGCCTCGTCCAGGACCACCCACAGCCGCAACGGGTCCTTGTCGGCGGTGATCCGGCCCTGTCGGCGCAGGCGCACCTCGACCCGCTTGTCGTTCTCCTGGTCGGACGACTCGGGCGAACCGCCCTGGACGATCGCCTCGGCGTACGCCCGGGTCTGCAGCAGTCCGGTGATGATCTGCGGTTCGTAGACCCTGAGCGACTCCGCGTCCGTCTCCAGGCCGATGTAGACGCTGTACGGGATGTCGCCGAAGGCATGCCACCAGCCCTGCTGGCGCGAGTCCTTGGCCATCTGCATCAGCGACTCGACGATCCGCTGGTCCTCCACCTCGTAGACGCCGCAGAGGTCGCGGACGTCACGCTGGCTGATGCTGCGCCGGCCGTTCTCCAGCCGGCTGATCTTCGACTGCGACACCAGCAGTCGTTCCGCCACTTCCTCGGCCGTCATGCCCTTGAGCTCGCGGAGCCTGCGGAGCTCCTGGCCCAGCCGGCGTCGCCTGACGGTGGGATTGACATTGGACGCCACGGGACGTGCACCTCCGGCTGCGTGCCTCGCACTTACTCGTACATGCCACTTTGCGTATCTGGTGTTGAGCAGACTGCCACCAAGGTGCTTCCCACCGCTGGGAAACAGTGGATATGCGACCACTGTCCGGCAGTTCACGGTGTGGTGACGCCGTGGACCGGAGCGGGCGGGTAACGTCGGTCGGTTGCGGTCGGTCGTGACGTCCGCCGGTTCGCGGCATGCCGAGCGGGGCGGAGAGAGCCGTGAACTCTCTCCGCCCCGCTCGAACAGCGGCTCCCGTGACCGGGTCTGCGGTGCCGTGGCCGACCAAGGGCCCCGGGGGCCCGGCCGTCGGCCTAGTGGGCGGCGGCGCGCGCCATGGATCCGTGGCGCGGCTGGGCCGGTACCCCTCGGGCGGGTTCCGGTCCGCCCCGGCCGCCGGTGGTGGTCTGACGGCCGCCCGCCGGGGCCGCGCCACGGCGTGGCTGGGCCGCCACGCCGTTCTGCACGTCCATCACGGCATGCGCCACCAGGCCGCCCATCGGGTCGTGCCGGATCAGGTCCCGCAACCGGGAACGCGAGGAGCGGCCCTCGTTCCCCGGGTACAGGTGCTTGCCGAGGCCCACCGCGTGCGCCAGTGCGGCGAGCGCCGCGGTCCGCGGGTCCGGCGGCACGCCGGTGCGGATCGCGGAGTCCAGCCGGGCCCTGATCTCCCGGCTGATCTCGGTGTCCGTCGCCTGGTAGCGAGTCGTCGGCAACACCCCGCACATCTGGCCGGCCACGGCATGCACCATGCCGCACCGCTCCAGATGCGAGAGGTAGGTCTGGCGGAGCCCGAGACGGGGCCCGCCGATCCAGTGGACGGCCCGGACCGGAGCGCCGCGCCTGCGCAGCAACTCCAACGCGCTGTCCAAAGTCGGATCTCCAGTCGGCCGTGGCACCACCACGGCGATACGATCCCCGTCCGGGGCTATCCGTCCGGCCAGTGCCAGCTCCACTAGCTGCGCTCCGGCCAGACCGAGGTCGAGCGACTGCGGCTGCGCAGTGGTACCCGTGGCCGGGTCCAGTGCCAGCAGCAAAAGCTCTTCCGGAAGTGTTCTTCGGCTCCTGCCCATCCATGCCTCCCCGCGTGGATGAATGACAGGGTGACCCCTCTCACATTGGTCTGTCGAGGGCGCGTGACCGGTTCGTGAGGGAACCGGCAGGTATGTCGTTCTCGTCTACCACGTGGGGGAAGCCCGTACACAGGACACTGGTACATGGTTCGGACAGCGCCGCTGAGCGTCGTCCGGGCGGGCGAATTGCGGATTCACGGTTCGGTTAGGCGTACGCGCTGACGCGCGGCGCACGGAGGAGGCATCGGTGGCGGGCGAGTCCCCCGACAGGTCGAAGCAGCGCGAGTCGTCGGCAGAACCGACGCCGGGGAGCGCGGGCCCGGTTCCCGAGGCCAGGAGTGAGGCGGAGGGCTCCGCGGAGAAGCGGGACCCCCGCCTGACGGTGAGTCGGGACGCGGCGTCGGCATCGGCGCCGTCGGAGTCGTCGGAGTCGTCCGCGTCGGCCAAGGGCTCCGCGGGGGGCGTCGATACCGCCACCCGGGTGCTGTCGGTGCGCGACGCGCAGACCGACGAGCAGGAGGACGAGACGGAGGACGGGGCGGCCCCGGATTCCGCCGGGTCGGGCTCCGGGGCCGAGGGAGCCGCGTCCGGCGGGCGTGACGATTCCGCTACGGATGGTGACGGGCCACTGCGGGCCGTAGCCGCCTCGTGGGTGCGGTCGGCGGACGAGGCGGAGCCGTCGGAGCAGGACGGGCCGGGGAAGGGCGCGGAGGGCCCCCAGAAGACCGAGGACGCCGACAAGGGCGCCACGGACGGCGCGGACGGCACGGACGAGCAGGAGGGCGGCGAGAGCCTCGACGAGGGCTCGGGCAAGCCTTCCGAGGCCGACGGCGCCGACGCGCCGAACGCCGACGCGGAGGCCGACGCCGACACGACCCCCGCCGTCGCCCGCACCGCCGATGCCACGGACACCGAGGACGCCGAGGACGCCGAGGACGCCGAGGACGCCGACGCTCCCGCCGCCGATGACGGCGGCGACGGCACCGACCCGGACACGGCACCCGGGACCGACAAGGCGAACAAGGCGAACAAGGCGAACAAGGCGGACGAGGCGGACGAGGCCGCGCCCGAGGCCGGTGCGGACAAGGCGAGCGGCACCGACGACGTCGACGCCAAGTCCGCCGCCGGGGCCGACGAGACCGACGCCGAGGATGCCGAGGACGCCGAGGGGGCTGCTCCCGAGGCGCCCCGCACCGATCAGCCCACCGCCGTCTTCAAGGCCCCGCGCCCCTCCGCGCCCGCCGTCGATCAGCCCACCACCATGCTGAAGCTGGGCGACGCGGCCAAGAAGGCCGACAAGGGCGACAAGGCTGCGGACAAGGCCGCCGACAAGGCGGCGGACACCGCCCCCCAGCCCGAGTCCGCGGCCGAGCGCACCAGCAAGTTCGTGCCGCTGAAGGACCTGGACGACCCCGAGGTGCGCAAGGCCCCGAAGCTCGGGGACTCCGTCACCACCGCGCTCCGGGTACCGCCCTCCGCGTCGCCCGCCCCCGCGTCGCCCGTCACTCCCCCCGCCGAGGCCACCCGTTCGGTCCCGCAGGTCGGGCCGGAGCTGACGAGGCAGCAGCCGCTGCCGCCCAAGCCGCCGCTGGATCTGCTGGCCGAGCTGACCAACACCCCGCCGCCGCCGGAGACCCCGCTGCGGACGGCCGTGCGGCGGGTCAAGATCTGGACGCCGCTGGTCATTCTGCTGGTGATCGTCTTTGCGGTCGTGCAGAACATGCGCCCGCTTCCCGCCCCCACGCTCGAACTCACCGCCGAGGACACCCACACCTTCGACGGCGACCAGGTGAAGCTGCCCTGGCCGGACGAGGGCCAGGGCTGGATGAGCGTCGACGGCATCGGCACGATGGGCCACTTCGGCGAGCAGAAGCCGGCCGCCATCGCCTCGGTCGCCAAGACCATGACCGCGTACGTCATCCTGCGCGACCACCCGCTGAAGCCGGGCGAGGAAGGCCCGAAGATCGAGATCGACCCGACGGCGGAGAAGGAGGGCGGCTACCACCAGCAGGGCGAGTCCACCCTCGACACCGTCAAGGCCGGCGAATTCCTCACCCAGAAGCAGGCCCTGTCCGCGGTCATGATCCCCTCTGCGAACAACATCGCCCGCCTGCTGGCGCGTTGGGACGCGGGCTCCGAGGAGGCGTTCGTCGAGAAGATGAACGCCACCGCCAAGGAGCTCGGGATGACCGACACGACATACACCGACCCGTCCGGTCTGAACAAGACCACCGTCTCCACCGCCGAGGACCAGGTGAAGCTCGGCATCGCGGCCATGAGGATCCCGGCCATGGTGGACATCACCAGTGTGGCCAGCTGGACGGACCCGACCGGCAAGTACTGGAGCAACCACAACGAGTTGCCCTTCACCATCGGCGCGATCGGCCTCAAGACCGGCAACACCACCGCGGCCGGCGGCAACCTGCTCTTCGCCACCCGTAAGAAGGTCGACGGCCAGACGGTGACCATCGTCGGCGCGATCCTCGGCCAGCGCAAGGCACAGTCGACCCTCGACCTGGTCAACGCGGTCAGCAAGACCGCACTGCTCGCCGCACAGGACATGCCGACCTCGGAGAAGATCCTGAAGAAGGGCGACGTCGTCGGGTACGTCGACGACCGGTTCGGCGGTCGCACCCCGGTCGTCGTCACCAAGGACGTCACCGCGGTCGGCTGGGTCGGCCTGGAGGTGAAGCTGAACCTCTCCGCCGACGCCCTGCCGCACACCGAGAAGGCCGGTACGAAGGTGGGCACGCTCACCGTGGGCGACGGCAAGAACAGCGCCGCCGTCAAGGTCCCGGTCGCGCTCCAGGAGGACCTCGTGGAGCCGGGCTTCTCGGACAAGCTGACGCGTCTCGGCTGATCCACCCCGCTCCACGGTGAGCGGCGGGCATCGCACCCCGCCGACCGGCGCCCGTCCTGGGCTCCGGTCGGCGGGGTGCGTGCTAGCGTCACGAAACGGGCAGGTCGCCGGTGACCGGGACACGGATGCCGGCGCCAGGGCGGACGGCCTCGACCGCCGGACGGAACGCGAACAGAAGACGGGACACGGGGAGTGCCTTCAGGTGGCCACTGCGGAGCCGACACGCGCCGACGACGCCGATCCGGGCCCGGGGCCCGGTCCGCGAATACCCGCACCGGAGGCGGACCGGCCGCCGGGCGGCGCACCCGACCCTGAGCACGGCTCCGCCCCCGCGCGGGTCTCCCGTTCCGGTGCCGCCGTCCGCGCGGTGCGGGCCCGGGTGCTACGGCATCCGGTGCTGTCCGTCACCGCTCTCGCCGGCGTGCTGCACATCGTCTGGTTCTTCACGTTCGCGAACAGCGGCGGCGACCTCGCGGCGCAGGACGCCTGGGCCGAGTTCGTCGGCCGGCACCCCGACTCCGCGTACAACCTGGCCTGGTACGGCGGTATGCACCCGGTGTCGTACAGCATGGTGTCGCCGTACCTGATGTCGCTGCTCGGGGTGCGGACGACGATGATGCTCGCGGGGACGGCGTCGGCCGCGCTGCTGACGATGCTGCTGATCCGCGGTCTGCCCGGTCTGCGCAATCCCCTGTGGGCGGCGCTCGCGGGCGTGTTCGGGCTGCTGGGCAACGCGGCCTCGGGGCGGGTGACGTTCGGGCTGGGCGTGATGTTCGGGCTGGCCGCGGTCGCCGTGGTGTTCTGCTGGCCGCACCGCTGGCGTTACAAGCGCTGGGCGAAGGCGCTGTGCGCGGCGCCGCTGGCGGCACTGGCCACGATGTCCTCACCGGTCGCGGGCCTGTTCGTGGGGCTGGTGGCGGTGGCGCTGTTCCTGCAGAAACGGCGGCCGGGGGCGTGGGCGCTGGGGCTGGGTCCGACCGCGGTGGTGGCGGTGTCGGCCTGGATGTTCCCGTTCTCGGGGACGCAGCCGATGGGGTTCGGCTCGGTGGTCCTGCCGCTGGTGTTCTCCGTCCTGGTGGCCGTCCTGGTGCCCCGGGAGTGGCTCACGGTCCGGATCACGGCCGCGGTGTACGGGCTGGGTGTGGTGCTGGTCTGGCTGGTCAGCTCGCAGATCGGCTCCAACATGACGCGGCTGGCGATGCTGTTCGCCGGGATGGCGCTGGTGGCGGCGGTGCCGTTCACGGTGCCGCGGAGCCTCAGGTGGTACGCGCTCGTCGTGGCGTCCGTCGGGTTCGTCGGGTGGATCGGCTTCAAGTCGGTCGACGACGTCGTCAACACCACGCCCGCCGCGTCCTGGGCGCGCGAGCTGGCGCCGCTGGTCAACGAGCTCCAGGAGGTCGGTGCCGAAAAGGGCCGGGTGGAGGTCGTGCCGGCGCGTTCGCACCGCGAGGCCTCGGCGCTCGCGCCGTACGTCAATCTGGCCCGGGGCTGGAACCGGCAGGCCGACATGGAGCGCAATCCGCTCTTCTACGACGACACGCTCAACTCGGCGAACTACCACGAATGGCTGAAGCGCTGGGCGGTGCACTTCGTGGTGCTGCCGAAGGACGAGCCGGACGGTGACGGCGGTCAGCGGGAGCGGGAGCTGGTGCAGCGGGGGCTGCCCTATCTGAAGCAGGTCTGGGGCGACGCGAACTGGCAGCTGTTCGAGGTGAGCGAGCCGACCCCGCTGGCCGAGCCGAACACGGTCGTGGAGCTGGCCGCGCAGGGCGGGATGACGCTGCGGGTCGAGGAGGCGGGCCGCATCCTCGTGCGCATCCCGTACTCGCCGTGGCTGAGCATCGTCGACGCGGAGGGCGACAAGCTGCAGCCGCCGCAGGAGACGGCGGAGTCCGAGGAGCGTTCCGACGGGGACGGCGCCGGGGGCGCGGAGGACGTGCCGAAGACGTACGACAACGTCAACGGCTGCCTGATGGAGACGGAGGAGGACGCCAACGGCGACCAGTGGACGGTGCTGATCGCGCCGAAGCCGGGCACCTACCGGCTGGCGGCGCCGTACACCGTGCCGCGCGGCACGCCGTGCCCGGACGAGCTGCGCTGAGGCGGGGTCAGCCGGGCAGGGAGCCCGCGACGCCCCGGGGGTAGCGCGCCAGCCAGGCCGGGGAGGAGCCGGCGGGGCCGTGCAGGGCGGGGCCCTGGGTCATCTCCATGGCGAAGTCGTCGGCGAGCTCCAGGATCGTGGGACGGCCCTCCAGCTCGGCCAGCCAGGCCGGCGGGAGGGCCGTCTCGCCGTGCAGGGCGCCCAGCAGTCCGCCGGTCAGCGCGCCGGCCACCGCGCTCGGCCCGTCCTGGTTGACGGCGAGGCACAGCCCGTGCCGTACGTCCTCCCCCACCAGGGCGCAGTACACGGCGACGGCGAGGAGGCCTTCCGCCGTGCCCGCCCCGGCGAGCCGGGTGACCCGCTCCGGGGCGGGCATCCCCTGCCGCACGGCGCCCAGGGCCTGCTGCAGGGCCTCCGACACCGGCTGGTGCCCCGGCCGGGCGGCCAGCAGCGCGAGCGCCCGCTGCACCGCCGCGTCCAGGCTCTCGTCCCGGGCCAGCCCGTGCACGATCACCGCGTACGCGCCGGCCGCGAGGCAGGCGGTCGGGTGCCCGTGGGTCTGGGCCGCGCACTCCACGGCGAGCTGGGCGACGAGCTGCGGCTCCCAGCCGACGAGCAGCCCGAAGGGCGCCGAACGGGCCGCCGCCTCGGGCCCCGCCTCACCGGGGTTCTTGGGCGACCCGGGCGTCCCCATGGTCCCGTCGCCGAGCCCCAGCAGCAGGGAGCGGGCCGGGTCCCGGCGGGCGTAGAGCCACTCCTCCCGCGCGAGCCAGCCGTCCTCCGCGCGGCGCTCGTCCGGCCCCCAGTCCCGTTGCGTGACCGCCCAGCGCAGATACGCCTGGTGCAGGTCGGTCGGCGGGTGCCAGGCGCCGGTGTCGCGCCGCACCTGCGCGCGGATCAGCCCGTCCACGGAGAACAGTGTCATCTGGGTGAGGTGCGTGACGGCTCCGCGCCGGTCGTGGGCGGGGGCGAGTCCGGTGATCCCGGCGGCGCCGTACGCCTTCTGGATCGCGTCGGCGCTCATCCCGTCCACGGGCGCGCCCAGGGCGTCCCCGAGGGCGGCCCCGAGCAGCGTCCCGCGCACCCGGCTGCGGAAGTCCTGCTGCTCGCGCCGCCCCCACACGGGCCCGGCCGTCGCGTCCACCAGACCTCCCGGGCCACCGTGCGTACGTACGACGCCAGCACTGTAACGAACGGGAGTGACCGGTTCGGCATGTGGAGGGGGGTGAGCGCAGTGACCGAAACGCCATAGTTTGACCACTATCGATCATCCGCACCCCTCCCGTCATCAACCGTCCCTACTCTCCCACTGGAGAACTACGTCACCAGGAGCAAGTAGCCGCATACGCGAGGAGACGACGTGGTGGAGGACGAGGAATCCGCGGCCGTGCTCAGGACGGTCGCACGGCAGATCAAGATGTGGCGCGAGGCCGCCGGACTGACACAGAGCGAACTCGGTGCCGCCATCGGGTACAGCGAGGAAATGGTCTCCTGCGTGGAACGCGTGCGGAGAATCCCCAAACCCGACTTCCTCGACAAGTCCGACGAGGTGCTCGGCGCGGACGGCAAGCTTTCGGCGATGAAGGGGGACGTGGAGAAGGCCAGGTACCCGAAGACGGTACGGGACCTGGCCAAGCTGGAGGACGAGGCCGTCGAGATGGGGGCTTACGCCCACGACCACATCCACGGACTGCTGCAGACGGTGGGGTACGCGCAGGCTCTCTACAGCATGCGGCAGCCCGCATACACCGAGGACGAGATCGAACGCCACGTCGCCGCACGTATGGCACGGAAGGTCGCCTTCGACCGCGTGCCCCGGACCACGATCACCTTCGTCCAGGAGGAGGTGACCCTGCACCGGCCGATCGGGGGCAGAATGGTACTTCGACAACAGCTCGAACACCTATTGGAGATCAGCGAGTTGCGGCACGTCGAGATCCAGGTGATGCCTACCGACCGAGAGGAGCACGCGGGCCTGAGCGGGTCCTTCCGGGTACTGAAGCTGCGGGACGGCAAGTCACTGGGGTACTCGGCGGGACAGATGCACAGCCGGGTCATCAGCGATCCCCGCGAGGTTCAAGTCCTGGAAATGCGCTATGGAATGATCCGGGCACAGGCTCTCTCGCCCCGGGAATCACGGACGTTCATCAAGAAGGCATGGGGAGAACAGACATGACCTCCGCCCTGAAGTGGTTCAAGAGCAGCTACAGCGGCAACGACGAGCCCGACTGCATAGAGGTCGCCATATCCCCCGTGCCCCCGGGTGGCGTTGACGCCGGTGTCACCGTCCACGTGCGTGACTCGAAGAATCGGGCCCGTGCCCGGCTCGCCGTCACGGGTGTCTCCTGGGCGGAGTTCGTCGGTTTCGCCTCGCGGCGTCGCGATGGCGTCTGATCGAGTCGCGCCGTGTCCACGCGCGCTCCACACGGCCTTTCCCTGGGCCCGCCATCTGTCGGTGGACGAGCGGAAGCAGTTCACGGCCGAACTGCTCGACGCCGTGGACGGCACTACTCGGCCGGGCCCGCACGCCGATCTTCACAGAGCCGTCGTCGAATGGCGTGCGACGGCCCGCATCCTCGCCGACCCCGAGCTCACCGCACAGCTCACCCGTCGGCTGCCGGACGAGGACTACGGCGAGGTGACCGCGCCGTGAGTCCCCGGGCGTGGCGACGACATCGCCGACCACCTTCCCGGCAGTGATGCCGGAAGAGGCGTCTCGGGGTGCCTGGAACCGGCGGCTCAGCGGCAGGTCGAGCGGGATCGGCTGGACGACCTGGTTTCCGCCTTCGAGGAGGTGCACGGGCCCGCGGCCCCGGAGGCAGTGGCGACCAAGCGCGCCCGGCTCACCGGGGAGGGTCCCGGGACGGAATCCCTCTCCTGAGCGCTGCCGGACGTCCACGCGTGGTGGCCGAGAAGGCCTGAGTTCACACGGTCATTCGACGACCCGGACCGTGGTGCCCGGGGTGCCGAAGGCCCACAGGGCCTCGCCGTCCGCCTTGCCCACGCGGATGCCGCCGGTGGTCCTGCCGTCGGGCGGCGGGGGTGAGGAGCCGTCGACGGCGTTGGAGAAGGCGATGGAGACGCCCGACTTGGCGGCGAAGTACATGATGTGCTCGACGGCGACGCCGTCGCTGCCGGTCGTGGCCTCGGTGCGGGTGCCGATCGTGTACGTGCCGGGGTCGGGGGCGACCGTGCCCGGCCAGACCTCGAAGGAGCGGCGGGGGGCGTCGCTGGCGTCCACCAGCCACACCTGCCGGTCGTCGAGGGAGTAGACGATCCGGCGGCCGGTGCCCGAGTCGGCCGGGACCGCCTCCGACTCCGCTTCCGCCTCCGCCCCGGTCTCCTTCTCCTTGGGTGCGGCGGACGGTTTCACGTCCGCCGTCGCCGAGGCGCTCGGACGGCTCGTGGACGCGGTGGGCTTCGGCCCCTGGTCCGCCTGGACGGCCAGGACCGCCACCGCGGCTATCGCCCCCGTGGTCAGCCCGGTCACCCAGGCCCACGAAGGAAGACGGGCAGGCACCGGTACGCATCTCCTCAGCTACGAGAACCCCTCAGCTCCGGGGCCCGATCATCGTACTGCGACCGGGGCGGGGCGACCGGGTGGGCCGCCCTCGTCCGCCCCGGTCTCAGTCCAGAACCGGCAGGAGGGCCGGGAGGTGGCCGTCGGAGGCCCGGGCCGCCTGCTGCCGCTCCTCGGGGACCTCGCCGTACAGGGTGGTGCGGGGTTTGGCCGGGCGGCCCGCGGCCTCGGCGACCGCGATCAGGTCCTTGACGGACTTGTAGGAGCCGTAGGAGGAGCCCGCCATGCGGGAGATGGTCTCCTCCATCAGGGTGCCGCCGAGGTCGTTGGCGCCGGAGCGGAGCATGTCCGCCGCGCCCTCCGCGCCCAGTTTGACCCAGCTGGTCTGGATGTTGGGGATGTGCGGGTGCAGCAGGAGGCGGGCCATCGCGGTGACCGCGCGGTTGTCCCGGGTGGTGGGGCCGGGGCGGGCGATGCCGGCCAGGTAGACCGGGGCGTTGGTGTGGATGAAGGGGAGCGTGACGAACTCGGTGAAGCCGCCGGTGCGTTGCTGGATGCCGGCCAGGGTGCGCAGGTGCCCGAGCCAGTGGCGGGGCTGGTCGACGTGGCCGTACATCATCGTCGAGGAGGAGCGGATGCCCAGCTCGTGGGCCGTCTCGACGACCTCGATCCAGGTGGCCGCCGGCAGCTTGCCCTTGGTCAGGATCCAGCGGACCTCGTCGTCGAGGATCTCGGCGGCCGTGCCGGGGACGGAGTCCAGGCCCGCCTCCTTGGCCGCGGTAAGCCACTCGCGGATCGACAGGCCGGTGCGGGTGGCGCCGTTGACCACCTCCATCGGGGAGAAGGCGTGCACGTGCATGCCGGGGACGCGTTCCTTGACCGCCTTCGCGATGTCGAAGTACGCGGTGCCCGGCAGGTCGGGGTGGATGCCGCCCTGCATGCAGACCTCCACCGCGCCCACCTCCCAGGCCTGCTGGGCGCGGTCGGCCACCTGCTCCAGGGAGAGCGTGTACGCGTCGGCGTCGGTGCGGCGCTGGGCGAAGGCGCAGAAACGGCAGCCGGTGTAGCAGACGTTGGTGAAGTTGATGTTGCGGGTGACGATGTAGGTGACGTCGTCGCCGACCGCCGTCTTGCGGACGTCGTCCGCGATCCGGCACAGGGCGTCCAGCGCCGGGCCGTCCGCGTGCAGCAGGGCGAGGGCCTCGTCGTCGGTCAGCCTCGTCGGGTCGTCGGCCGCCCTCGCCAGGGCCTGGCGCACGTCGGTGTCGATGCGCTCGGGCGTCATGCCGGGGACGGCGGCCTCGCGCAGGGCGTCCCAGTCGCCGTAGACCTCGTCGAAGTCGTCGCGGCGGTCGGCGGTGCGGCCCTCGGTGTCGATGGTGCGGTGCAGGTCGGTGCGGCCGACGGCGGTGAACACCTCGTCGGGCTCCTGCCAGGGGCGGCCCTCGACCACGGCGTCCGGGAGGGCGAGGCCGGTGGCGGGGTCGGCGAGCGCCGCCACGTGCGGGCGCAGCCGCGGGTCCAGCCAGGGTTCGCCGCGGGTGACGAACTCCGGGTAGACGCAGAGGCGTTCGCGCATCTCGAAACCGGCCGCCCGGGACTTCTCGGCCAGTTCCTCGATCCGCGGCCAGGGGCGTTCGGGGTTGACGTGGTCGATGGTGAGCGGGGAGACGCCGCCCCAGTCGTCGATGCCGGCCGCGATCAGCCGTCCGTACTCGGAGTCGACGAGGTTGGGCGGGGCCTGGAGGCAGGCGGAGGGGCCCAGGACGTGCCGGGCCACGGCGACCGTGGCGACCAGCGCGTCGAGTTCCGCGTCCGGCATGCCGCGCATCGCGGTGTCCGGCTTGGCGCGGAAGTTCTGGACGATCACCTCCTGGATGCCGTGGTGGGCGCGGGAGACCTTCCGCAGGGCGAACAGGGACTCGGCGCGCTCCTCGTGGGTCTCGCCGATGCCGATGAGGATGCCCGAGGTGAAGGGGACGGAGGAGCGGCCGGCGTCCTCCAGGACGCGCAGCCGCACGGCGGGTTCCTTGTCCGGGGAGCCGTGGTGCGGGCCGCCGGGCTCGGACCACAGCCGGGTCGCGGTGGTCTCCAGCATCATGCCCATCGAGGGCGCGACGGGCTTGAGCCGCTGGAAGTCGGTCCAGGTCAGCACGCCCGGGTTGAGGTGCGGGAGGAGTCCGGTCTCCTCCAGGATGCGGATGGAGATCGCGCGGACGTAGGCGATGGTGTCGTCGTAGCCGTGCGCGTCGAGCCACTCGCGCGCCTCGGGCCAGCGGTCCTCGGGCTTGTCGCCGAGGGTGATGAGGGCTTCCTTGCAGCCGAGGGCGGCGCCCTTGCGGGCGATGTCCAGCACCTCGTCCGGCGACATGAACATCCCGTGCCCGGCCCGGCGCAGCTTGCCGGGCACGGTGACGAAGGTGCAGTAGTGGCACGTGTCCCGGCACAGCCGGGTCAGCGGGACGAAGACGCTCTTGGAGTACGTGATGACCCCGGGCCGGCCCGCCGCCTCGAGACCCGCGTCCCGGACCCGGGCGGCCGAGGCGCACAGGTCCTCCAACTGCTCGCCGCGCGCCTGGAGCAGGACGGCGGCCTCGGCCACGTCGAGGGAGACGCCGTCACGGGCCCGCTTGAGGGCGCGACGCATGGAGTTCTCGGTCGGGCCGGTCCCGGGGGTCGCGGATGTCGTCATTCCTTGAGCATACGTTCGGGGTGATCAGGGCAAAGGAGGGCCGGGGCCCTCCTCCCGGCCCGGTGCTCACCGGCCGTCACGGGGACCGTCACGAGGGTCGTCACCGGGTCACCGGGTTCCCTCGCCCGTGCCGTCGACGAACGGCTGGTAGGCGTCCAGGGCCCGCAGCACCCCCGCCTCGCCCTCCGGCGGCAGCTGCACCACGACCTCCTCGATCCCGAGCTCGGCGAAGCGGGCGAGCTTGCCCGCGGTGGGCTGGACCGCGTACGGGACGACCTGGAGGGCGCCGGGATCGCGGCCGGCGTCGGTCCAGGCGGTGCGCAGCCGGGGCATCGCCTCGGACAGGCCGCGCCCGCCGATCGGCATCCAGCCGTCGGCGTACTCGCAGATGTGCGTGAACAGCTTCGGCCCGGCCATCCCGCCGACCAGCGTGCGCGGGCCGACGACGGGACCGCGCGGCTTCTGCACCGGCTTGGGGTACGCGAAGCTGGCCCGGACGCTGCCGAACTTCCCGTCGTAAGCGGTCGGTTCCTCCGCCCACAGCGACCGCATCAGGCCCATCCGGTCCCGGACCAGCTCCCGCCGGGTACGCCATTCCACCCCGTGGTCGGCGGCCTCCTCGACGTTCCAGCCGAAGCCGAGCCCGAGGGTGAACCGGCCGCCGGAGAGGTGGTCGAGGGTGGCGATCTGCTTGGCCAGGTCGATCGGGTCGTGCTGCGCGGCGAGCGTGATGCCGGTGCCGACGCCGAGCCGCTCGGTGACGGCCGCGGCCTGCGCGAGCGCCACGTAGGGGTCCAGGGTGCGGCTGTACTCCCGGGGCAGTTCGCCGCCCGCCGGGTAGGGGCTGGTCCGCTCGACGGGGATGTGCGTGTGCTCGGGCAGGTACAGCCCGGCGAAGCCGCGCTGCTCCAGCTCACGGGCGATCCGGGTCGGGGTGATCGTCTCGTCGGTGAGGAAGATCGTGACGGCGATGCGCATGAGCGGGCCTTTCGTACGCGGACGACGGACCCATCAATACCCGGGCCCGGACCTCCTGTCCATACCGACCGGTCGGGACATGGAGGCGGCCGGAACGAGCGGGGCGGCCGCTCCCCGCCGGGCGCCCCGGCCCCGTCGACCCACCCGATCTTTCCGGGGCGCCGGTAGGCTCGCCGCACCATGAGCCGTCATTCCGAACGCAAGTACCGGGCCGTCACCGCCGTCCAGCGCCGGATCGCCAATCCCCTCATGCGCCGCTCCCCGCTGCAGACCCTCCTGGAGACCACGGGCCGCGTCTCCGGCCTGCCCCGGCGCACCCCGGTGGGCGGGCGGCGGGTCGGGGACTCGTTCTGGCTGGTGTCGGAGTTCGGCGAGCGGTCCCAGTACGTGCGCAACATCCGCGCGGATCCCCGGGTGCGGGTCCGCATCCGGGGCCGCTGGCACACCGGCACCGCCCACCCGCTGCCCGAGGACGACCCGGTCGCCCGGCTGCGCGCCCTGCCGCGCATGAACAGCGCGGCGGTGCGGGCGGTGGGGTCGGGACTGCTGACGGTACGGGTCGACCTGGACGGCTGAGGCGGGCGCCGCCACCGCGGCCGTCGGCGCCCCTCCCGGCCACCTGACGAAGCGTCAACCACGGGAGCGGGTACCGGTTCCGGTGACATCGACACACGCGTGCACGCAGAAGGTGTGAGGGCCTTGTGAACCCGTGCGCGCCGCCGTGTGATCGCCGTCTCGCACGGCTGACGCACGCGTCGGGGACAAGGCAGACTGGCGTGGTTGTTCAGGATGCGAAGGGGACTCCATGGAGGGTGCACCGCGAGTGCCGGAGCAGGGGCGTCCCGGTCCGCCCACGGCGCCGCCCGAGCCGCCGGTGCTGCGCTTCGGCGTGCTCGGACCGGTGCGCGCCTGGCGCGGCGGCGAACCCGTCAGCACCGGCAGTCCTCAGCAACGCGCCTTACTCGCCGCCCTGTTGCTCCGCGGGGGCCGTACGGCCACGGCGGCCGAGCTGATCGACGCCCTGTGGGGCGAGGAGCCGCCCCCGCAGGCGCTGGCGGCGCTGCGCACGTACGCGTCCCGGCTGCGGAAGGTGCTGGACCCCGGGATCCTGGTCAGCGAGTCCGGGGGGTACGCGGTGCGCGGGCCGGGCGGGGACGCGCTGGACGTCGAGGCGGCGCAGCGGCTGGCCGCCGAGGCGGAGCGGGCGAAGCACGCCGGGGACCTGTGCACGGCCCGCACGCTGCTGGACCGCGCCCTCGCGCTCTGGGACGGCGAGACGCTGGCGGGCGTGCCGGGCCCGTACGCGCAGGCCCAGCGGGTGCGGCTGGAGGAGTGGCGCCTGCAACTCGTCGAGACCCGGCTGGACATGGACCTGGAGCAGGGCTGCCACGCGGAGGCCGTCTCGGAGCTGACGGCGCTCACGGCGGCCCACCCGCTGCGCGAACGCCTGCGCGAACTGCTGATGCTGGCGCTGTACCGCAGCGGGCGCCAGGCCGAGGCGCTGGCGGTGTACGCGGACACGCGCCGGCTGCTCGCCGACGAGCTGGGCGTGGACCCGCGGCCCGGCCTGCGGGAACTCCAGCAGCGCATCCTCCGGGCGGACCCCCACCTGGCGGAGCCCTCCTCCCCCGCACCGCCCGAGCCCGCCGCCGCCCCGGTCCGTCCCGCCCAACTGCCCGCCACCGTGCCGGACTTCACCGGACGCGCGTCCTTCGTACGCGAACTCGGCGCGATCCTCGCCTCGGCCGAGGGCCGGGTGATGGCGGTGTCCGCGCTGGCCGGGATAGGCGGCGTCGGCAAGACGACCCTCGCGGTGCACGTGGCCCACCAGGCGCGGGCCGGTTTCCCCGACGGCCAGCTCTACGTCGATCTGCAGGGCGCGGGGCAGCGGGCGGCCGAGCCCGAGGCGGTGCTCGGCGCCTTCCTGCGCGCCCTGGGCACCGCCGACTCCGCCGTCCCCGACTCGCTGGAGGAACGGGCGGCGCTGTACCGGTCCGTCCTGGACGGCCGCAGGGTGCTGGTGCTGCTGGACAACGCGCGGGACGCCGCCCAGGTGCGCCCCCTCCTGCCGGGCACGGAGGGCTGCGCGGCCCTGGTGACGTCCCGGGTGCGGATGGTGGACCTGGCCGGCGCCCACCTGGTCGACCTGGACGTGATGTCCCCGGACGAGGCGCTGGCCCTGTTCACGAAGATCGTCGGCGAGGAGCGGGTGGCGGCGGAGCGCGAGGCGGCGCTGGACACCGTGGCGGCCTGCGGTTTCCTCCCGCTGGCCATCCGGATAGCGGCCTCCCGGCTGGCGGCGCGCCGCACCTGGACCGTCTCGGTGCTGGCGGCCAAGCTCGCCGACGAACGCCGCCGCCTGGACGAGCTGCAGGCCGGCGACCTCGCCGTGAAGGCCACCTTCGAACTCGGTTACAGCCAGCTGGAGCCGGCCCAGGCCCGCGCCTTCCGCCTGCTGGGCCTGGCCGACGGCCCGGACATCTCCCTGGCGGCAGCGGCGGCCGTCCTCGACCTGCCGGCCGACGACACGGAGGACCTCCTGGAGTCCCTGGTGGACACCTCCCTGCTGGAGTCCGCGGCGCACGGCCGCTACCGCCTGCACGACCTGGTCCGCCTCTACGCGCGCGCGTGCGCCGAACGCGACGAGCACCCCCCGGGCGAGCGCACCGCCGCCCTCTCCCGCCTCCTGGACTTCTACCTGGCGACGGCGGCGGGCGTGTACGCGATCGAGCGGCCCGGGGACCGGCTGGTGGACCATCTGGCCGCCACCGACCATCCCGGGCTGCGTTTCCCCGACCGGGGGTCGGCCCGTGACTGGCTCTACACGGAGGCCAACTGCCTGCTGTCCTTCGCCCGGCAGTGCGCCGACCGGCCGGACACCCTGCGCCGCAGCATCGACCTGCTGTGGGCGGCGCTCGACCTGTCGGAGTCGGGGGCCAACTCCAAGGAGTACGAGTTCACGGCGCAGACCCTGCTGGAGGCGGCCCGCAAGAGCGGCGTCGCGCAGGTGGAGGCCCGGGCGCTGATGACGCTGGCGCACGCGCACCTCGACGGCGGCCGGTTCGACCTGGCCGACGAGGAGGCCGAGCAGGTCGTCCACCTCGCCCGGCGGGCCGAGGACCTGCTGCCCGTGTGCTGGGCGCACAACGCCCGCGGTGTGATCGCGCTCTACCAGGGCCGTACCGCGGCCGGCGAGGAACACCTCTCCCACGCCCTCACGCACTTCCGGACGCTGGGCGACCGCCCCGGTGAGGCCAGCGCGCTCTGCAACCTCTCGCGGATCCGGCTGGCCGCCGGCAGCACGGACAGCGCCGTGGCGCTCGCGCAGCAGGGCATGGAGATCTACGACGCCATGGGCAACTCCATGCGCGGTGCGAACGGCCGGTACGCGCTGGGCATGGCCCTCACCCAGAGCCACCGCCTCGTCGACGCGGCCGACCGGCTCCTCGAGGCCCTGGAGGTCTTCCGGGACAGCCGGCAGCGGCTGTGGGAGGGCATGACCCTGTTCCGTCTGGCGGAGGTCGACATCGCGGGGCAGCGCCACGCCCAGGCCGCGGCGAACGCGGAGACGGCGCTGACGGTGCTGCGCGGCATCGGCGGGCAGTGGCGGCGCGGCAACGTCCTGACGGTGCTGGGGCACGCCCTGGCCGGCGTCGGCCACACGGACCGCGCCCGGGTCTGCTGGGAGGAGGCCGTGCGCATCTACGAGGCGTTGGGCTCGCCGGAGGCCGCGGCGGTGCGCGCGCTGCTGGCCCCCGTCGAGGCCGCCTGAGCGCACGCCGGCCGGGGGCGACGGCCGGGGACGAGGGCGGATGACGGCGGCGTTCATCGTTCGTTTATCGCCGGGCGTCATCGTGGGGTCAGTCGATCCGTCGCGTCGGGGGGCAGACGGGTCGTCACCGAAGGCCGCTGTACCGGTCCACCAGGGTCGAGCGGCCGAGGGGCCCGTCCGGTCGTCCTCGGGGGAATGCCCGGGCGGGCCCCATGACGACGAACACCACACAGGGGAGACCGAAGAATCATGAGTGACGAACAGGTCGTCAAGCCGCAGGACATCCACGCCACCTCGGAGCCGCTCGACCCGAAGGCCCCCAAGGCCCCTGCGGCCGCGGACGGCGGCGCGACCACCCAGGGCGACATCCACGCCACGGACGAGCCCCTGGAGACCAAGGACATCCACGCCACGTCGGAGCCGTTCAGGCCGACCCGGTAGACCGCACCCTCACGGGGAGACAGCTGGGCCGCGACGGCGCGGAGGGGGAGCCGTCGCGGCCCAGCCGTGTGCGCACGTCCCGTCCGCCGGCCCCGTCCACGACGTGCGCGGGGCCGGCGGACGGGTCAACGGGTGGCCGGGGCGTACCGGTCGGGGTCGCAGACCGAGACCCGGGCGGCGCGTCTGCGGTCGCCGCCGACTTTCACCCGCGCGGTCGTCGTACCGTCTGCGGCCACGGTGACCTGCTGCGCCGAGGAGGTGACCGCGCGCCCTGCCCTGTCCTCGAAGTCGACGACGACGCTGAAGACGCCGTCGACGGAGTTGGGGTTGGTGACCCGGACGGTCGCGTACGGGGCCTTCTTCGAGGCGCAGCTCAGCAGTTCCACGGTCGCGTCCTGCAAGGACGAGGAGGGGCTCCCGCCGCCCGTGCCGGTGCCGTTGTTGCCGTAGTGATCGCCGTAGCCGTACTCGTCATCGTCGTAGCGGTCGCGGTGGCTTCCGCCGCCGGACTTCCGCGAGGAGTCGTGGTCCTGCGACGAACTGCTGCACCCGCCGCCGCCACCACCGCCCTTGCCGCCGCCGCCGCGGCCGCGGCCGGTCGAGAAGCCGGTGAGGGCGAGGACGACCAGCGTCGCCACCGCCGTGAGCTTGAGAGCGTTCCCCCGTGACTGCATGCCCGGCAGAGTATCCAGTTTCTGTCACGAGCACGTCACCATCTGTCGACCGTCACGTCGTACGTGCCGTGCCCGTCCCCTTCTCCGCGTCCAGGGCGTAGACGCAGCGGTCCTTGCTGCACGCGTAGACGACGCCGTCCCGGACGACCGGGGAGCCGGTGATCTCACCGCCGGTCGCCAGTTTCCATCTCAGACGTCCGTCGTCGGCCTTCAGCGTGTAGAGCAGGTGGTCGGTGGAGCCGAAGTGGATACGGCCCTCGGCGACCGCGGGGGCGCCCACGATGTCGCCGCCGGCCTGGAAGCGCCACTTGGGCGTGCCGGTGACGGCGTCCAGTGTGTAGAGGCCCTTGCCGCTGCCGACGTGGACGTGGCCCGCGGCGACCAGGACCGGCTCGATCGAGGCGCGGGCCTCGGTGGCGATGCGCCAGCGGTCGCGGCCGTCGGTGGCGTCGAGGGCGTAGACCGTGCCGAGGTAGTCGGCGAGGTAGACGCCTCCGCCGGTGACCGCCGGGCCGGGCACGAAGGTGGGCTGCGAGAGGAAGACCGCGGGCGCCTCGAAGTGCCAGCGGACGTGCCCGCCGGCGATGTCCAGGGCGAGGACGCGGGTGCCCGCGGAGACGTACACGTACCCGTCGGAGGCGTGGGTGACGCGGACCGGGACACCGCCGCAGGAGGCCGCGTCGCCGATGGGGTACGACCAGCGCTCGTCGCCGGTGCGGGCGTCCAGGGCGCGCAGACGGGCGTCCTGCCAGACGTAGACCGTGCCGTCGTGGACGGCGGGGCCGGCCTCCGGGGTCTCGAAGTCGGTCTGGCAGCCGGTGACCTCCCACAGCTTGTGGCCGGTGGAGGCCTCCCACGCCTGGACGCCGCCGCCCCGGGTGCCGGTGACGACGGTGCCGCGGTCGGCCTGGAGGGAGTACACCCAGGCGTCCGTGGACAGCCGCCACAGGTCGCCGCCCTCACGGGAGTCCAGGGCGAACAGGGTGGGGCCGTCGGACGCGTGGATACGGCCGTCGGCGACCGCCATCGACCAGGCGACGTCCCGGGTCTTGAACCGTCGGCGGCCGGTGGCCACGTCGAGGGCGTGCACCTCGAAGGAGGTGACGTAGACGAGGTCGTCGGCGACGGACGGGGTGCCCCAGACGTCGTTGGACATCCGGAAACGCCACGGCCGCCAGCCGCTCGGCTGCTCCGGAGGCAGCGGCGGCACGGGCGGCGCCGCGATCGCGGGGACGGCGGGGTCGGCGCCGTTGACGCCGGGGCGTGGCTTGGACCAGGAGGCGGCGAGGGCGGCCTCCGGCGGGGGCGCCTTGACGGCGGCGGCACGTACGTCGGCGACGCGCGGTCCGGGGCCGATGGGCACCGAGGCGCCGGCCAGCCGGACCGGACCGGTGTCGGGGGCGCCGACCGGCACCGGCGGGTGCGGCGGCGGGACCACGGGGTCGTGCGCGGGCGGGGGCGGGACCGCAGGGCGGGCGGCGCTGACGCTGCGGCCCTCCGCGGGGGCGGGACGGGCGGGCGGACGGCCGCCCCGGCGCCCCTCGATCAGGCTCACCGCCCGCTCGGGCAGCCACGCGGAGGCCGTGCCGCTGTCGTCGGAGCCGGAGCCGAACAGGTGCGGGGCGAGCTGGGACTGCAGGTCGGCGGGGCTGGGCCGGGCCTGGGCCTCCATCTGCATGCAGGACTCGATCAGCGGCCGCAGCTCGTCCGGGAGGCCCTCCAGGTCCGGGCCCTCGCGCAGCAGCATGAAGACCGTCTCGACCGGGTTCGCGCCGTGGAACGGGGCGTGCCCGGTGGCCGCGAAGACCAGCGTGGAACCGAGCGAGAACACGTCGCTGGCGCCGGTGACGCTGCGGGAGTCCTTGGCCTGCTCGGGGGACATGTAGGCGGGGGTGCCCACGGCGACGTTCGTCATCGTCAGCCGGGTGTTCGAGACACCGGAGGCGATGCCGAAGTCGATCACCCGGGGGCCGTCCTCGACGACGAGGACGTTGGACGGCTTGAGGTCGCGGTGGACGAGTCCGGCGCCGTGGATGGAGTGCAGCGCCTCCGCCACACCGGCCGCCAGCCAGCGCACCGCCTGGGCCGGCATCGGCCCGCACTCGTTCACTATCTCCTCGAGGGAGGGCGCGGGGACGTACGCGGTGGCCAGCCACGGCACGGCGGCGCGCGGATCGGCGTCCACCACTGCCGCGGTGTAGAACCCGGAGACCGCGCGGGCCGCCTCCACCTCGCGGGTGAAGCGGACGCGGAACAGCTGGTCCTCGGCCAGCTCGGTCCGGACGGTCTTGATCGCCACGCGCCGCCCGGACGCCGAGCGCGCGAGATAGACCAGCCCCATCCCGCCGGCCCCCAGCCGTCCCAGCACCTCGAACGGCCCGATACGCCGCGGATCGTGCTGCGTCAGCTGATCCACCACTTGCCTGCCACCTCCCCGTACGAGTCGCGCCACCACCTGTACGCGACCGAAGTGCAGCGTCTCACCACCGCTGCCCCGTGGCGGCACGCACCCCGATTGTTCCTGTCCGGAGCGCCGGTTGCGAACCCGACGACATAGGGGGTGTCTCCTCCCATATGCAGAACAAGGGGACGGACGGGAAGCCGAGAGGCCACCGGGACGACCCGCGGATCAGCGGGAGAGGAGGGCGAAGGACGCGCCCTGGTCGTCGGTGACCACGGCCACCGTGCCGTAGGAGGTGTCGAAGGGCGGGACCTGGACGCGGCCGCCGAGCCGGGTCACCTCCGCCATGGTGGCCGCGGGGTCCTCGACGGCGAAGTGGACGAGGAAGTGGGGCGGCATCTCGGCCGGGAAGACGTCGGAGACCAGGGCCCGCCCGAAGTCGGGCTCGACGCCCTCCCCGAACAGGGCTTCGTGGAAGAGGCCGCCGTAGAAGGCGTTGGCCGCCTCGGTGTCCCGGGTGTAGAGCTCGGCCCAGGCGAAGCTCCCCCGCTCGTGCCGGCGCCCGAAGCCGGGGCGCTCGCCGGGCTGCCACAGGGCGAAAACTGCGCCCTCGGGGTCGGTGACCAGTGCGGTGACGCCGAGTTCGCCGACCGGACGCGGCGCCGAGACGAGCTGTCCGCCGGCCGCGACGATCCGCCGGCACAGCGCGCCGACGTCCGGGGTCGCGAAGGAGACCGTCCAGACGGTGGGGAGCCGGCCGTCCGGCTTGTGCGCGAGGGACGCCACCGGCTCACCGTCGAGCAGCGCCCGCACGGTTCCCGGGGACGGTGCGGGCTGCGAGGCCGGGGCGGGCCACTCGGGCCGCTCGGGCTGGTCTTCGAACGTCCACTCGAAGAGTCCGCCGTAGAACCGCTTGCCCGCCTCCACGTCGGGAAGCTGCGCGTCGACCCAGCAAGGGGTGCCCTCTGCGTAATCCGATGCCCTGTTTTCGGCCATACCGCCAAAGTAGTCGCGCCGCACGCACCGCGCAGACCAGGAACACCAGGTGTCAAGGACCCACGCACCCCATTTGCAGTCGGCCGAATCGCGTTCCTATCACCCGTCGGTAAGCTGACGTCATGACAGGACAAGTGCGTACCGTCGACGGCCGCGTGGCCGGTCGGCGAGGGCAGGCGACCCGGCAGAAGCTGCTCGACTGCCTCAGCGAGATGCTCAGCTCCTCCCCCTACCGGGATGTCAAAGTCATCGATGTGGCCCGCAGGGCGGGGACTTCGCCGGCGACCTTTTACCAGTACTTCCCGGACGTCGAGGGCGCCGTTCTCGAGATCGCCGACCAAGTGGCCGCCGAAAGCGCCGGGTTGGGCGCGCTTCTGGAGGGCCGCTCCTGGGTCGGCAGGGCGGGCCGGCAGACGGCACAGGAATTCGTCGACGGTTTCCTGGACTTCTGGCGGAAGAACGACGCGATCCTGCGCGTCGTCGATCTCGGCGCCTCCGAGGGCGACAAGCGCTTTTACAAGATCCGTATGAAGGTCCTCAACCCGGTGAACAGCTCCCTCACCGACGCCGTCGCCGAGTTGCAGGCCAAGGGCCGGGTCGACAAGGACGTGAACCCGGCCGCGGTGGCCGGTTCCCTGGTCACCATGCTCGCGGCGGTCGCCCTGCACCAGAAAGGTTTCACTTCCTGGGGTGTGAAGCAGGCCGAACTCAAGCCCCACCTGGCTCTGTTGGTCCACCTCGGCGTCACCGGCAAGAAGCCGACGAAGTAGGTGGCCGGCCGGCGCTCCTTCTCGCCTTCTCGCCTTCTCGCCTTCTCCTCCTTTTCCCTCTCCCCTCTCCCCCTCTCCCCCTCTCCCCCCCTCTTTCTCGGTGCCTCGTCCCGCACCCGCGTCCTGTCAGGCAGGCGGTGGACCACTCCGGTGGTCCACCGCCTGTCGCATGTCACGACACCTCGGCGGTCCCGCCGCCGCCCCGTACGCAGACGTCACAGGAGGAACCCACCATGGCCCTGAGCCGCGAAGAACGCGAACAGTTCCTGGCCGAGCCCCATGTCGCCGCGTTGGCGGTCGACGCGGGAGCCGGACGGGCCCCGCTCACCGTGCCGATCTGGTACCAGTACGCACCCGGTGGGGACGTATGGGTCATGACCGGACTCGACTCCCGCAAGAACCGGCTGATCGGCGTGGCGGGCCGGTTCTCCCTCATGGTCGACCGCGTCGAACCCACCGTCCGGTACGTCTCGGTCGAGGGGCCGGTCGTCGAGACCGCCCCCGCCACCCTCGAACGGCTCCGGGAGCTCTCCGCCCGCTACCTTCCGGCCGACAAGGTCGAGGGCTATGTCTCCGCCGCGTGGCAGGACCACGGCGAGCAGGTCGTCCTGCACATGCGCCCCGAGCACTGGGTCTCGTCCGACCTGGGCTCGCTGTGAGAGCCCAGGTGATGAGCGGTTACGAACGGTGACGAGTGGTGACGGCCCGGTGGACGGGCAGACTCGGGGTATGGCAACCGATCTCCACGAGCTGTTGAAGTCACTGCGGGTGTGGGACCCGGACGTCACCGACCTGCCGGAACCGGACCTGCCCGCCGCCCCCGCCGAGCCGCTGCCGCTGTTCACCCGGTGGTTCGCCGAGGCGGTGGCGGCCGGTCAGCCCGAGCCGCACACCATGTCGCTGGCCACGGCGGACGCCGAGGGACTGCCCGACGTACGGATCGTGGTGCTGCACGGCGCGGACGCGGACGGCTGGTCCTTCGCGACCCACGCCCACAGCCGCAAGGGCGGTCACCTCGCCGCCCGCCCGTACGCCGCGCTGGCCTTCTACTGGTCGGTGCTGGGCCGCCAGGTCCGGGTCCGCGGGCCCGTCGGCACCGCTCCGGCCGAGGAGGCGCAGGCCGATCTGCACGCCCGTTCGACCGGGGCGCTGGCCGCCGCGCTCACCGGCCGCCAGAGCGAGGTCCTCGGCTCGCCCGAGGAGCTGGCCCGCGCCTCGGAGGCCGCCTGGGAGCGGGCCCGGCGGGAGCAGGACGCCCCGGCACCGTCCTGGACCCTGTACCGCCTGCGCCCGGACGAGGTGGAGTTCTTCCAGGGCGACGCCCTGCGCCGCCACACCCGGCTGCGCTACCGCCGCTCGCCCGGGGAGGACTGGACGCGGGAACTGCTCTGGCCGTGAGGCGCGCGGGGGCCCTCGGCGGCTCTTCGGCAGCTCTTCGGCGGCCCTTCAGCGGCCCTTCAGCGGCTCTTCGGCGGGGCCGGCTCCGGGTCCGTGGCGAGGCGGGCGTGCAGGTGGGAGTCGCGGAAGGCGTCGTGGCGGCCCTCCGCGAACATCGCCCCGCGCAGGGTCCCCTCGGGAAGGAACCCGCACCGTTCGGCGATCCGGCAGGACACCTCGTGTCCGGCCGCGTGGTCCAGTTCGAGCCGGTGCAGGCCGAGTTCGGTGAACGCCCACCGCGCGGTGAGCAGCAGCGCCCGGGTGGCCACGCCCCGGCGGCGGGCCTCGGGCAGCACCCAGTAGCCGACCATGCCCAGCCCCTGCACCGGCCGGACGTCGTTGACACCGATGTGCCCCAGGGGCGTACCGGTGTCCGTATCGGCGATCCGGAAGGACACGGTCGTGCCGTCCTCGGTCCACTGCGCCCTCCTGCGCAGCGTCTCCCGGGCGCCCTCGAGGTCCGTGACCGGCCGGAGCGGGGTGTTCCAGCGGGTGAACTCCGGGTCCGTGGTGCCGCGCAGCCACACCTCGGCGTCGGAGCGGGACGCCGGGTCCCAGGGGCGCAGGTGCAGGCCGTGGCCGTGGAGTTCGGGGAGGGGCCGCAGGGAGCGCGGGGGTGTACGCGTGTCAGCCATACGGTTCATTCAAGCCTGCGCGATCGGCCGGGACACCGGATTTTCTCGTACCCGGTTCCGCACCCGCCCCTCCAGACGTGATCAATCCGCAACCAATTTCGGTCTTGACCGATACCCATCAACCTGGTGCGAGATTACGCTCGCGCTCATGGCCGATTCCACCACGCCCCCGAACCCCGCCGCACCACTCCGGGAGGACCGCCCCGTCTACGTCGTCGGCGGTGGTCCCGGCGGACTCGCCGTCGCGTACTCGCTGCGCGCCCGGGGCGTGCGGGCCGTCGTCCTGGAACGGTCCGCGCACGTGGGATCGTCCTGGCGGCGCCACTACGACCGGCTGCGCCTGCACACCACGCGGCGCCTGTCCGCGCTGCCCGGCCTGCCGATGCCGCGCCGGTTCGGGCGGTGGGTGACCCGGGACGACATGGTGCGGTACCTGGAGAAGTACGCCGAGCACCACCGCCTCGAGATCGTCACCGGCGTCGAGGTCTCCCGGGTCGAGCGCACCGCCGACGGCACGGGCTGGCTGCTGCACGCCACCGGGGGCCGCGAGCTGGCCGGCGCCGCGGTCGTGATCGCCACCGGCTTCAACCACACGCCCCGCCTGCCCGAGTGGCCCGGCCGGGAGAGCTACACCGGCGAGTTCCTGCACGCGTCCGAGTACCGCAACGCGAAGCCCTTCGCCGGCCGGGACGTCCTGGTCGCGGGGGTCGGCAACACGGGCGCGGAGATCGCCGTCGACCTGGCGGAGGGCGGCGCCTCCCGGGTGCGGCTGTCGGTCCGCACCGTGCCGCACATCGTGCGCCGCTCGACCGCGGGCTGGCCCGCCCAGCGCTCGGCCGTCCTGGTGCGCCGGCTACCGGTCGGGCTCGTGGACCGGCTCTCCCGGGCACAGGCCAGGGTGGCGCTGCCCGACCTGTCGGCCCAGGGTCTGCCGCGCCCCGACAAGGGCCTCTACAGCAGGGTGCTGGAGGGCGCCATCCCCGTGCAGGACGTCGGCCTGGTCGACGCCGTACGGCGGGGCAGGGTGGAGGTCGTGGCCGCCGTGGCGGGGTTCGATGCGGGTGCCGACGGCAAGGTCGTCCTCGCCGACGGCACCCGTATCGCCCCCGACGCGGTGATCGCGGCCACCGGGTACGTCCGCGGGCTGGAGGGGCTCGTCGGCCACCTCGGCGTCCTCGACGACCGGGGCAGGCCGGTGGCCCGCGGCGCCGGCACCCCGCCCGGCGCGCCCGGCCTGTACTTCACCGGCTTCACCAACCCCATCAGCGGCAACCTCCGCGAGCTGGCCCTCGACGCGGAGAAGATAGCCAAGGCGGTGACCCGCCACGGAGCACCGGGGATCTCCCGACTCCCCCGGTGACCCCCACTCGTCGCCCCACCTCGCCCCGACGGTTTCCGGCAGTGCGCCGGGGGGTGAGCGTCGTCGCGGGCGAAAAGTCATCCACAGCCTGTGGAGGAACCGGCCACGACACACGGCGACGGCGGCGCGGCGCCGCTCGGTCCCGAGCGCGGCGGCACCGCACCGCCTTCCGGCTCCGGCGCTCCCTCCCCGGGTCCCCTCGGCCACAGAGGGAACCGGCGCCGCAGCCGCGACCCACACTCGCCGAGGACTCCCGCCGTCGAGGCCCTCGCCGTCCCCTCGCAGCGAATCGCTGACGAACAGAGTGATCAAGCGGTCACGACACGTCAATACCGGTTCGCGGGCTTACAGTCCGATCTGCGCCGTATGCCCGGTTATTCTTCGCCGCGCACGGAAGCACACCCGGCGCACCGGCTCGCACTCCGGCCGGCGGGACCGGCCCTCCGTGCATCCGTGCACCGGCCCGCCGACACGGCCGCACGGCCGCACGGCCGCACGTCGGCCTGCCGTCCCGTCGGCCCATCGCCCCGTCGGCCCCGAGCGCGCCCTACACCGCCTCGTACGTGATGCCGCCACAGACCGGGGTGGGCTCCTGTGCGGCCGTGCCGCGGTCCAGTTCGCACCAGATGCGCTTGCCGGTGTCGTCGGCACTCCATCCCCAGCGGTCCGCCAGGCCGTCGACGAGGGCGAGCCCGCGCCCGCCGGTCGCCTCGCCGTCCACGCAGCGCGGCACCGGCGCCCTGCTGCTCCGGTCGGCGACCTCCAGGCGGACGGTGGCCTCCCCGGCCTCCGCGTCCGTCAGGGACAGTCTCAGCACGGCCGGACAGCCGGTGTGCACGACGGCGTTGGTGACGAGCTCCGAGACGAGAAGGATCAGCGTCTCGGACAGCGGCTCGTCGACCTCTATCCCCGACCCGGCCAGCCGTGAGCGGGTCCACTGCCGGGCTCGCCCCACCTCAGCGGGGTCGGGCCGGATCTCCAGTTGCACTTGAAGCACCTGCACCGCTCACACCATCCGAACCGGCGGACACTTGGACTCGCGCCTCACGAGGGCCACGATCGTAGCCATTCTCTGCATGGCCAGAACAACGGCCGGGACAGGGGTCACGGAACGTGAGTCCCTTGCGGGACAGCATGGTTGACGTACAGTCACGTCAACAAGCGCTTCGGGCATATTCCAGCGCGAAGGAGTACTCGTGCGGCATACTGTGCGACGCCCGCCCCGGCCGGCCGAGCAGGCGGCGGCGGCAGGCCTGGTCGCACGGCGAACAGTGGCAGACACCGACATTTCCGGGGCCGCCCCGGAGGCGACCCCCATGCTGTGCGTGCCCACGACCACTCGCATCCCACACAAGGTACCGGAGCGGGCAGCCGACTCCGGGCCGTGACGAGTGACGCACCGGGCACAACACGGCGCCAACGCTCCGTGATCTTGCTGTGCCACAATCCGTGACATTCGAGCGGAAGCGTTCGGGGGCATCGCGGACGGGGGGCGGAACGGGCCGCTCCGGCGAGCGGTTCGACGGCGGACGCACCGTCGCCTTCCGCGACCGATCCCGTACGCCGGGTCCGCACCCAGGCGTTTTGGCGGGCGGTCCGGCCTTCGTGACGTCTGCGGGGCCGGCGGTGACGGCCGCCCCGCGGACGGCGGCGCGGGCGCTCCCGGCGTGGGTCCGCCTCCCGGCACACCGGTCGGGCCGCCGTCCGGAAGGGCCCGGCCGGCTGCGGCCGAACCGTTCACGGCTCCGGGCGTGTTGCGCCGTCGGCCCGCGCGCACGTCTCCGGGCGGCGCGGTTCCTGGAGCCGCGCCGCCCGGAGACGTGGGAACCGGCCCCTACTCGGGGACGGTGAAGTAGCGGGCGAAGCCCCGTACGATCTCTTCCTCGCCGATCCTGCCGTCGCCGTCCGTGTCCAGCGTGGCGGCGGCGGGTCCGGCGAGCTCCTCGGGAACGCCGAGCGCCTTCAGGACGCGGGCGGTCTCGGCCACGCCGACCGTGCCGTCGTCGTCCGGGCCGGTCAGGGCGAGGGTCGCGCGCAGGAAGGGCCGGGCGATCTCGGCGAACCGGTCCGGGTTGTCCCGCAGCCGCTTCACCGCGCCGGTCACGAATTCCTCGCGGGTGATGCGCTGGTCGCCGTCGTGGTCCGCGATGCCCGCCATGCCCTGCCAGAAGGCCTCGGCACCGCCGTACAGGGCCTGGCCCTTGTCGGAGCGGGCCCGCGTGCCGAACTCGGCGAGCAGCACCTTGGCCGCTCCGCTGAAGTCCTCGCGGTCGATGTAACCGTTGCCGTCCTGGTCGAAGGTGGCGAACCGGGCCGCGATCCGGCGCTCGTACTCGCTGGTGACCATGTTTCTTTCAGGCCGCCTTACTCAGAGGGTCGTCTCGCTCGGAGGGTACGTCGTACGAGGCGGCTTCATGAATTCGGAAACGACAACTGCCCCAATAACGGGAGAATTCCGGGCCAATCCTGTGACGCACGGCACTTTTCGTGGTACGTGCGGTGCACATGGTGCCCGTGGCGCGCGCACTCCGGGGTCCACGGTCGGCTCAGGCCGACAGCGGGCGGGAGTCCCCGCCCACCGCGGACGGGACGTCCGGATGCACGTCGAAGAGGCGGCGGACGCCGAGCGCCCCGAGGACCCGGTTGACGTGACTGCCGTCGGCGGCCCCCTGGGCGGGCAGGATCAACCGCAGACTGCCCTGACAGGAACGCAGCAGCCGGCGGGCGGCTATGAGCACCCCGACGCCGCTGGAGTCGCAGAACCACACCTCGGAGAGGTCGAGGACGAGGCGGTGTCTGCCGTCGGCCACCGCGTCGTGCACCCGCTGACGCAGTACCGGCGACGTCACCAGGTCCAGCTCGCCCGACACCCGGAGCACGGCCCACTCGCCCTGCTGCCCGTCGGTCACCTTGAAGGCCACCACCACGCCCTTCGCTCGCCGAAACGGAAGAAAAACCTACGCTTCCCTGCAGCGCGGCTGCCCACCGGCCGTGCCCTGAAACGCGACCCGAGAAACCGTTACCGAACAGTAAAGGCTTGTTTCAGTCGGCTTCGATCCAATTCGATAGGTTCAGATCAGTTCAGTTCAAATCCGGTCCAGCCTCGTACGGCTCAGTCTGGCTCAGTCCGGTTCAGCCGGTTCAGCAGGTTCCGATCGGTGAGCGGCCGGGCAGGCGTGCCCCGGGCGGCGTCCGACGTGCCCGCGGACGGCTCCCTACCACCTGCGGCTCGCCAGGGGGCGCACATTGCCGCAAAGGGGCGTGCGTTCTCCGACGTGCCGACTACATTCAGGGAGCCTGCGGGCAGACGCCGGCCCCGGGCACGACCGGCCCGGGGTTCCGAGAGGAGCAGGGGGTGAAGGGAGCCACATGACGACAAGGGACGTACCGCCTCACTGGGACCGCACGATGCAGCGGCGGCTCGCCCGCGGGGAGGCCGCGGCGCTCGGTGAGTTCTACGACCGGTTCGCCTCCCTCGTGCACGGCCTCGCCCATCGCGTCCTCGGCGACGAGCACGCCGCCGACGGCATCACGCGCGACGTCTTCGCCCACGTCTGGGAACGGCCGGACACCTACGACCCCCGGCAGGGCCCGCTGCGCACCTGGGTCGCCGAGCTGACCCACCGGCTGGCCGTCGAGCGGCTGCGCGCCACCAGGACGGCGGCGCTCGCCCGCAGCGCCCACGGCTCCCCCGGCGACACGGAGGAACTGGAGCGCCAGGTGCGCCACGCCTCGGTGGCCGCCCGCGCGGACTACATCGTGCAGGTCATGCCGGCGCCGCTGCGGGCGGCGCTGGAGCAGGCGTACTTCCAGCGCCGCGACTACCAGCAGACCGCCGCCGACCTCGGCGTCACCGAGGACGAGGCCCGCCGCCGCCTCCGGCTGGGCCTGCAACTGCTGGCCACGGCCCACGACACCGAGACGGCCCGGCTGGGCGCCCCGCCCGGCATCGGGGGTGCGGCGTGAGCGACGACCGCCTCGAGCCGTCCGCCGACGACCCCGATACCGCCCCCGCCCCCGCCCCCGCCGCCACGGGTGAATCCACGGCCCCGGGAAACGGGGCGGACGGTACGCGTGAGGGCGGGGGGCCGCCGGTGCTGGAGCACCGGGTGCTGAAGTCGCTGCTGGGCGCGTGGGCGCTGGCCGCCTGCGCGCCGGAGGAGACGGCGGCCGTCGAGGAGCACCTCGGCGAGTGCGGGGCCTGCGCCGACGAGGCGCTGCGCCTGCGCGGCGCGGTCGGGCTGCTGCAGCGCCCCGAGAGCCTCGATCTGGACCCGGGGCTGCGCACCCGCGTCCTGGAGTCCTGCCTCAAGCGGCGCCCGCCGCGCATCCCCGTACCCGACTGGGCCGCCGCCTACGACGCCGAGACGGCCCGGCTGGACGCGCTGCTCCAGGACTTCGGCGACACCGAGTGGCACGCACCCGTGCGGCTGCGCTGGTACGAGGCCGACGAGGCGACCACCCGCCGCACCACGGTCGCCGGGGTCATCGCGCATCTGCTGACCGTCGACGGCCTGGTCGCGGTCGCCCTCGGGCTGGACGACCCGCTCGACGGAGTGCCGGCCGAGCGGCCCACCCCGTCGGCCCGCACCGAGGCGTACTGGAGTGCCGCCCATCCCCCGCCCACCCGCTCCATACGGGCGCCCTGGCGTGCGCAGACCCACGACCTGGTGCGGACCGTCTCCTTCACGGGCGGCCGGGCCGGGCGGATGACCGTGCCGTACGGCGACTTCGAGCTGCCGCTGCACGACGCGATGCTGGACCGCGCCTTCGAGTGCTGGGTGCACGCGGAGGACATCGCCGAGGCGGTGGACTACCCGTACGAGCCGCCCACCGGACGGCATCTGCACCGCATGGTGGACCTGGCCGCGCGGATGCTGCCGGCCGTCCTGGAGGCGCGCCGCCGCTCCGGGCCGAAGGCGCCCGGCGGGCGGCGGCTGGTCGCGGCCGGCGCGCCGGGGCGGAGCCTGCGGCTGGAGATCGAGGGGTCCGGCGGCGGGGAGTGGCTGATCCCGCTGGACTCCCCCGCCGCCCTCGGCTCCGCCGAGCACGAGGTGGCCCACATCGCCCTCGACGGCTCGGAGTTCTGCCGTCTGGCGGCGGGCCACGTGTCCCCGCGGGAGGCCGCCGCCGGGCAGGTCGGCGACAAGGAGGCGATCAGTGAGGTCCTCCTGGCGGCGGCCTCACTGAGCAGGATGTAGCCGGCCCTCAGGCGAAGACCACCGTCCGCCGCCCGTTCAGCAGGATGCGGCGTTCCGCGTGCCACTTCACCGCGCGCGCCAGCGCCTGGCACTCCACGTCGCGGCCGACGGCCACGAGCTGGTCCGGGGTGACGCCGTGCCCCACCCGCTCGACCTCCTGCTCGATGATCGGGCCCTCGTCGAGGTCGGCGGTGACGTAGTGCGCGGTGGCGCCGATCAGTTTCACGCCCCGGACGTGCGCCTGGTGGTACGGCTTCGCGCCCTTGAAGCTCGGCAGGAAGGAGTGGTGGATGTTGATGATCCGTCCCGAGAGCTGCTTGCACAGGTCGTCCGAGAGGACCTGCATGTAGCGGGCGAGCACGACGAGTTCGACGTCCTCCTCGCGCACGATCTCCAGCAGCTTCGCCTCGGCCTCCGCCTTGGTGTCCTTCGTCACCGGAAGGTGGTGGAAGGGGATGTTGTACGAGGCCACCAGTTCCTCGAAGTCGGTGTGGTTGGACACCACTCCGGCGATCTCCACCGGCAGCGCGCCGATCCGGGCGCGGAAGAGCAGGTCGTTCAGGCAGTGGCCGAACTTGCTGACCATCAGCAGGATGCGCATCTTCTCGTCGGCCCGGTTGATCTGCCAGTCCATCCGGAACGAGTCGCCGATCGCCGCGAAACTCGCCCGCAGCTTGTCCACGGTGACCGGTGCGTCGGCGGAGAAGTGGACCCGCATGAAGAACAGGTCGGTGTCGTGGTCGCCGAACTGCTGGCTGTCCTCGATGTTGCAACCGGTCATGAACAGATAGCTCGACACGGCGTGCACGATGCCCTGCTTGTCGGGGCAGGACAGGGTCAGGACGTACTGATCGGCCGGGGCCTCTGTTCGAATGGGCTGCTCACTCATGCCGAAAAGGGTCCCACACGCGGATCACGGACGAGGAGCCGTCCCGCTAAGCGGACCGCGTGAGGATGTGCAGCGCCTCGAGGGTCCGCGGCGCGGCGTCGGGGTCCTCCCCGTCGCTCACCGCCAGCCGCACGTGCGCGTCCCGCGCGGCCCGTACCGCGTCCGGCCATCCCTCGTGCTCGAGGTAGGCGGTGACCGGTGCGTCCGGACCGACCTGGTGCATGATCCGCAGCACCCGCAGCACCGCGGTGTCGACGAGCGCCGCCTCCTGGGAGTCGCGGAAGATCGTGCCGACGTACTTCTCGGCGGACCAGTTGTCCAGCCAGGTGTCCTCGACCAGCCGGTAGACCGCGTCGGTGACGTCACCGTAGCCGTCCACCCCGGCCAGCCAGACGCCCTGCTGGAACCCGGGGTCGGAGAGCATGTGCAGCGCGGAGCGCACATTGCTGCGCCAGCGCCACCATGGCATGTCGTTGAGTGGCATGCCGCCCATGGTGGACGAGCGACGACCGCGGCGGGAAGAGTTCTCCGAACCTTGCACGGTCATCGATCGTACGTTTCCCCTCCCCGGAGGTCACACCGCCCCCTTAATTCACTTCCGCGTCACCACTCGTTGACCATGGGTCACCCACGGGTTGGCGATGTGAGGGAATCGTGCGTGAGCATGACCGGCAGTCGCATTCGCAGCAGTTCCCTCTCCCGCCACCGCTCCCGGCCGTTCGGAGCCGGCGTCATGACCACGGGCGCGCTGGCGGCGATGACGCTCGCCGCCGGCTGCGGGGCCGTCCCCGGCTCCTCGGGGGTCGACGACGACTCGATCACCGTCATGACCTGGGCCCCCGAGGAGACCAAGGCCACCAACAAGCCCGGCATGCCCGCCTTCGCCCGCGCCTACGCCCGCTGGGTGAACTCCGAGGGCGGCATCAACGGCCGCAAGCTCAACGTCCTCACCTGCAACGAGCGCAACGACAGTGTGGCCGCCGCGCGGTGCGCCCGGACCGCGGTCAGGGAGAACGCCGTCGCGGTCGTCGGCTCGTACAGTCAGCACGCCGACGACTTCCTGCCCACCCTCGAAGGGGCCGGCATCCCGTACATCGGCGGCTACGGCATCACCACCGACGAGTTCACCAGCCCGCTGTCCTACCCCGTCAACGGCGGCCAGCCCGCGCTGCTGGCCGGTCTCGGCCGCGCCCTCGCCGACTCCTGCGGGCCGGTCACCCTGATCCGGCCGGACACCATCGCGGGCGACCAGCTGCCCCCGCTGCTCAACTCGGGCCTGACGGCCGGCGGCCACGAGCCGACCGCGGACCAGCGGGCGGAGGAGGAGGCCACCGAGTACGCGGGGCAGTCGAAGCAGGCCCTGGAGACCAGCACCACCGACCCGGAGGCCCCGGGCTGCGTGGTGCCCGCGCTCGGCGACCGCACCGGCACCTTCATGGACTCCTTCCGGCGGGCCCGCGCCGACTACCCCGACGTGCGCACCGCGACCGTGATGGGCAGCGTCGACCAGACGACGATCAACACGTCCGGCGGCGCGTCGAGCCCGTACGAGGGGTCGTACGTGACCGGCTGGTACCCGGCGTCGAGCGACGCGCTCTGGGACCCGATGAAGGACGTGATCAAGAAGGAGGCGTTCGGCGACAACCGGATCGACCCCGCCGACACCGGGGTGCAGACCACCTGCATCGCCTACACCGTGCTGAAGCAGGTCCTCGAGTCGCTCGGCGACGAGGAGGTGAGCTCGGGCAGCGTGACCCGGACGCTGAACAAGGGGCTGAAGGTCGAGACGGGCGGCCTCACCCCCACCCTGCGCTGGCATTTCCAGGACAAGCTGGCCGCCGTCGGCTTCCCGCGGCTGGTCAACGCCAACGTGACCCTGCAGGAGGTCAGGGACGGGCGGCTGGTGGCGGGCAGCGAGGGCTTCATCGATGTGACGGACACCCTGCGCAAGGCCGACGTGGTGTGACGCGCGGGGGCGCGACGGGGACCGGGCGGGGCCCGGGCCCCCCTGCTGTTCCTCCGCCCCCGCCCTCACCAGCCGGTCACAGCTGGGTCGGCTGCCGCTCGGTCAGGCCGTACTGCTTGGCGATCACGTTCCACAGCGCGGCCGCCTTGGTCTTCTCCTCCGTCGCGGTGCCGCTTTCCCGGTTGCCCGCCTGGGTCTGACCGGTCGTGCGGGCCTGGCCCTTCTTGCAGCCCTTCTTGCCCGCCACCTGGTCGGCCCAGGCCGCGTAGTGGTCGTCGGCCGACGCCGAGGCCTGCCACGCCTTGGTGAGCGCGGCGCTCAGCGCCTGGTGGTCGGGCAGCTTGTCCACCTCGATGTCGGAGAGGTCGGTGACCAGCTGGTTGCGCTGGTCGGCCGCGTCCCGCAGGTCCTTGGCCGCCTGGTCGAGATTGCGGCAGGCCTTCACGTCGGCCACCGCGTTGATCACGGCGGTCCGGCTGTCGCCGCTGACGGCCAGCAGCTTGTCCAGCTCCACGGCCTGCTCCCGGACCGGGTCGACGGTGGGGGAGGGCTCGGCCTCGGGCTCCTCCTCGGCGGGGGCGGGAGCGGGGGCGGTGGCGGAGACGGGCTGCTTCTTGCCGTTGTCCTCTCCGCTGCCGAGCAGCGCGCCCGCGCCGATGCCCAGGACGGCGAGACCGACACCGACCGCCGCGATGAGCGGCACCCGTGACCCCGTACTGCCGCTCCGGCCGCCGCCGCCCTCCCGGACGGCACGCCGGCCCCCGCCGCCGCCCCGGCCGGGCGGGGCGGGGGCGGGGTGCGGGTGCTCGATGCGGGGAAGCTGCTGGGTGGAACCGGCCGAGCCCGGGTCGCCGCCCGCGCCGCGGAAGAGGTTGTCGAACTCGGCGGGCGGCTGCCGGTTCCCCTCGTCGGCCGCGGCGCCGACCGGAGCGCCGGGTGCGGCCCC
The DNA here is from genome assembly GCF_053604275.1 of Streptomyces sp. NPDC004051. Classification (NCBI taxonomy): domain Bacteria; kingdom Bacillati; phylum Actinomycetota; class Actinomycetes; order Kitasatosporales; family Streptomycetaceae; genus Streptomyces; species Streptomyces sp. NPDC004051. Next base: position 99,763 of record NZ_JBSGHG010000005.1, read on the forward strand.
GTACGGGGCTCCCTGGGGCAGGTCGGTCACCGGGGCCATGAACTGGGTGGCCTCGGCGTCGGGGTTGCCCGCGCCCTGCGCGGACAGGCCCTGGTACCGGGCCGCCTCGTCGTGTGCGGCGGGCATCTCGGGGGGCAGCGCCCCCGGGCCCACCGGGGGTATGTACTGCGTCGCGGCCTCGTCCATGGGGGCGGCGGGCACCGGCGGCAGGAACTGGGTGGCCCCCTCCGACCCGTCGGGCAGCGCGCCCGCGGCGGAGCCGTACGCGTCGACGGCGGGAGCGCCGTAGGAGGAACCGTTCTGCGGCGGCATCGGGGCGTACGAGGTGTGGGCGCCGTACGCCGGGGCCTGCCCGCCCTCGGGCGGCAGCGGCCCCGGACCGGGCTGCCCCTGGGCGGGCCCGCTCGCGGCCGGGTCCTGCGCGCCCCAGGGGGCCGGCTCCTGCGCGCCCCACTGCTGCGCGGGCGGGGACTGCCAGCCCTGGCCCTGCGCCGGGGCCGACTGCTGCTCCTCCGGCCCCCAGGGCGTCCCCCAGGTCTGGCCGCCGGACGGCGCCGAGGCGGGCGCCTGCCCTCCCGTACCGCCCGGCATGCCCGGCAGCAGGGGCTCACCACCGTCGGAGGGCAGCACGATGCCTTCGCGCGCGGGGCGCGCCGAGGGCTCCTCGCCCTGTCCACTCTGTGTCACCGGGACTCCTACACATGGGGGACCTTGTGAATCGTCGGCTCACGCTACCGGGTCCCCGGAGCCCGGTGCCACGCAGCACGGGGCCCGCGCTCCTGCCCTGTGACCGCGGTAACAGAACCAGGTCGCCCCACGCTGTTCATGGCCTCTTCCTCACCTCCGCCCCGCGTCGGCCGTCCGTTCACCGCAGGAGCCCGCCCCGTTCACCCGCGGACGCCGCCACCGCGCGTGCGAGTACTGGTACATGTACCAGTACTCGCCCCCTGCTCATGCCCATGTCCCTGTCCTGTCCCTGGCCCTGCTCATGCCGCGGCCGGGAGGACGACGCGGGCTCCGAACTCCCGCACCACCGGCTCCTCCTGATACGGCTCCAGTCGCTGCCGGAAGTCCTCCAGGTACTCGACACCGCGGTTCGACCTGAGCCCGTCGAGCAGCTCCACCGCCTTAAGGCCCGTACTGCAGGCCTGCTCGACCTCCCGCTGCTGCACCTGCGCGGTGGCCAGCAGGACATAGCCGATCGCCCGGCGCCGTGCCCGGGACTCCGGATGCCCGGCCAGGGCCTCGAGCGCGCACCGCGCGGCCGCCTCGGCCTGTCCCAGGTCCCGGTGGCAGTGCGCCAACTCGTCGGCCAGGTAGGCCTCGTCGAAGTGCGCGATCCACACGGGGTCGTCCCCCGACGCCGGTTCGGCCGCCTCCATGGCACTGATCGCCTGCCCGATCGCGATCTGCGCGGCGTGCGCGTCGCCCATCAGGGCGTGCCCGCGCGCCTCCGCCGCGCGGAACATGGCCTGCGCGCGGGGTGTCGCCCGGCCCCGCGCGCCCTCCTGCGCGGCACGCGCCAACTGCGCGATCTCCCGCGGGTTTCCGAGCTGCGCGGCCAGATGGCTCATGGAGGCGGCGAGTACGTACCCGCCGTAGCCGCGGTCGCCGGCCGCCTGGGCCAGCCGCAGCGCCTGGATGTAGTAGCGCTGGGCGAGGCCCGGTTGCCCGGTGTCGACCGCCATGTACCCGGCGAGTTCGGTCAGCCGGGCGACCGCCGCGAACAACTCCCGCCCCACGGCCTCCCGGTACGACCCCGCGAGCAGCCCCGAGACGACGCTGTTGAGGTAGTGCACGACGACCGGACGCACGTGCCCGCTGCCGTACTGGTGGTCCAGGTCCACCAGGGCCTGCGTCATCGACCGCACGGCCGCCACGTCGGACCGCCCGACCCGCGGCCCGACCGAGCGCGCCACCTGCGGGTCGGGGGCGGAGATCAGCCAGTCCCGGCTCGGCTCCACCAGGGCGGACGCGGCGACGGAGGAGCCGGACAGGAAGTCCCGCCGGCCCACGTCGCTGCGCCACAGCTCGCAGACCTGCTCGATGGCCCCCAGTACCGTCGGCGAGAACTGGAGACCGACGCCCGACGCGAGGTTCTTGCCGTTGGCCATGCCGATCTCGTCGATCGTGACCGTGCGGCCCAGTTTGCGTCCGAGCGCCTCCGCGATGATCGCCGGCGCCCGGCCCCGCGGCTGCTGTCCGCGGAGCCAACGGGCCACCGACGTCTTGTCGTAGCGCAGGTCGAGGCCGTGTTCGGCGCCGCACAGGTTGACCCTGCGGGCCAGCCCGGCGTTGGAGCACCCGGCTTCCTGGATGAGCGCCTGCAGTCGTTCGTTCGGCTGCCGCGCGACGAGAGGCCTTGCGGCCATGGCATACCCCCTGTGGCTGCGGTGCCTGCCCGCGCACCGAGTTGACGTGTCTTCCGCGGCCGGAGACCCGGCATCTCCTGACAACTCCTCTCGACCAGGAGCAAAAGTTCCGGCCCTGAAGATCAATGCCCCGCCGAGGCGCCGAAGATGCGAGGCATGTACGGATTGCCGGGGTAACGGTCGATGTCCGCCCCGCCCGGCCGCCCACTGCTGGCTACCCAGCCGGGACCGCGGATCCCCTTGCGCGCCCCCGCGGATGCACCCATGCGCCCCGGGCGCGGAGCAAGTGCTCCTCCCCCGCGCATGGCTGCGGGCGTAACCCCTGGTGACGGACGTAGTTGTGTTCATCGTGGAAGAGACGATCCCGGGCACCGGCGCCGGACACATTCCGAAGCAGCGCGGGGAGACCCTGCTGGAGACCGCGGTGCGTTATACCGAGGAGCGGCACTGGGACGTGTTCGCGGGCACCTGGCTGGAGGCCCTCAACGGGGTGCACCGCTGCTCGTGCGGCAGCGCGGAGTGCCCGGCGCCCGGCGCGCACCCGGCGCGCGCGGACTGGGCGGCCCAGGCGACCGGCAGCGCGAGCACCGTTCGCCGCATGTGGCAGATGTGGCCGACGGCCTCGATCCTGCTGCCCACCGGCCAGGCCTTCGACACGATCTCCGTCCCCGAGACGGCCGGGTTCCTGGCGCTGGCCCGGCTGGAGCGGATGCGGCTGACACTCGGTCCGGTGACCCTGAGTCCGGCCGGGCGCATGGAGTTCTTCGTGCTCCCCGGTACCTCGGCGAAGGTGCCGGGCCTGGTCCGCTCCCTGGGCTGGTCGCTGTCCCCGCTCGATCTGAGCGTGCGGGGCGAGGGGGCGTACGTGGCGGCGCCGCCCACGCGGTTCGGCTCCAAGGGGGCCGTGCAGTGGGCCAGCAGGCCGACCCCGGCGAACCGCTGGCTGCCGGACGCGGCGGAGCTGATCTCCCCCCTCGCCTACGCCTGCGGCCGCGACCGCCAGGACCGCCGCGACCGCCAGGACCGACCGGGCCGTTAGGACCGACCGGCCCGTCAGGACCGCCAGGACCGACCGAACCGACCGAACCGACCGGGGCGACCGGACCATCGGGACCGACCGGGCCGTTAGGACCGACCGGGACGACCGGACCGCCAGGACCGACCGAACCGACCGGACCGCCAGGACCGACCGGGACGACCGGGGCGACCGGACCGTCGGGACCAACCGGGGCGACCAAACCGTCGGGACCGAGCGGGACGACCAAACCGACCGGGTCGGCCGGGTCGGCCGGGTCGGCCGGGTCGGCCGGGTCGGCCGGGTCGGCCGGGTCGGCCGGGTCGGCCGGGGCCGACAAGCTCAGTCGGCCCGGACGGTGTCCAGGAACGGCTCGATCGCCGCCCGCCAGGCCTCCGGCTGGTCGTAGTGGACCAGGTGGCCGGCGTCGGCCACCTCCGCGTACCGGCCGCGGGGCAGGACGCGGACCATCTCCTGGGCCTCCGCACGCCCCAGTTGGCCGTCGAGGCCGCGGACCACCAGGGTGGGGCACCGCACCTGGGCCAGCTCCTCCCAGTGCGCGTCGTAGACCCAGGTCTCGCGGGAGCGGAGCATCTGCTCCGGGTCGAAGACCGGCCGCCACCCGTCGGAGGACTCGGCCATCACCTCGGCGTAGAACTCACCGCGGGCCGGGTTCGGCCGCTCCACCCAGGGGTCGTCCTCACCGAACCACTTGCGTACGTCGGCGAGCGTGGCGAACGGAAGGGGCCAGGCCTTGAACCACTGGGCCCACTCGCGCTGCGAGGCGGCGCCGAGCGCGGAGGCCCGCATGTCGCAGATGACCACCCCGCGCACCAGGTCCGGCCGCTTGGCGGCCAGCTGCCAGGCGGTCAGCGCGCCCATCGCGTGGCCGATGAGGACGGTCGGGCCGAGCTCCAGCTGCTCCAGGGCGGCCTCGGCGTCGTCGACATAGGCGTCCCGGGTGAACGAGGCCTGCGCGGGCTTGTCGCTGCGGCCGTGGCCACGCTGGTCGAGGGCGACGGCCCGGTACCGCCCGGAGAGCCAGCGGGCGGTGGACGCCCAGTGCGAGGCCCGCCCCATGAGCCCGTGCAGTAACAGCACGGACCTGTTCCCGGCAGCGGGCTCCGCCGGGTCGCCGGCGGTCTTGGGGGGATCGCCGAACTCCCAGGCGGCGAGCCCTACGCCGTCCGCCCCCGTCACGTCGATGCGTCGCGCCATCGTGTTGGCACCCCCAAGCTCGCTGCCTGCCGTGCTGCTTGCCCTGCCTGCTGTCGTCGCTCCGCACAGATTATCGAATGCGCTTTCGAGAACCCCGTTCTCGCCGCCAACACCCCTCGATCGAGTGACACCCCTCGAGGATTGACCGTCGCGGTCGAGGGGAGATCTTCAGCGGGAGGCGAGCCGCTCGGGGAAAACGGTTCGAGGGGAACGACCCTGGGAGCTCGGGGCTCCGGGTCGACACCGGGGAGGGCAGGCCCCGGCGCCGCACGGCGCCGGGGCCCCTCGCACACTCACGGCACATCCTCCGCCCCTCCCCGGCCGGGCGGCGTCGTGCCGGGCCCGGCCAAGAGCCCCTCGCGTCATATGCCTCACGCGACAGCCTCGCACGTGAACCCGGCGAGCGCTGCCCTTCGGCGCAGCGGATCCCGGATTCGGCGCGATCGCACCGAAACCCCAACTCCCCGCCGAGGCGGACGAGTTGGGGTTTCAGGCCGATGCTGAGGTGCTGAAGCGCCGAGGCGGCGCGGTGCCGAGGCGCTGCGGCGAGGGGCCCCGGCCCTCAGGCCTTGGCGACGAACACGTGGGAGGCGACGTCCGCCTCCAGCTCGGCCGCCTCGCCGCCGCTGCCCACCAGCACACCGCCCGCCGACTCCGTCACACTGACCACCGAGCCGGGCTGCACGCCCGCGCGGCGCAGCGTGTACATCAGCTGCGCGTCCGTCTGGATCGGCTCGCCGATCCGGCGCACCACGACCGTCTTGCCCTCCACCCCCGGGTCGAGGTCGGCCAGGGAGACCATGCCCTCGTCCAGGAACGGAACGGCGCCGTCCTTCTCGCCCAGCTCCTCCAGGCCCGGGATCGGGTTGCCGTAGGGCGACTCGGTCGGGTGCCGCAGCAGCTCCAGCACACGACGCTCGACGGCCTCGCTCATCACGTGCTCCCAGCGGCAGGCCTCGGCGTGCACCTGCTCCCACTCCAGGCCGATCACGTCGACGAGCAGACACTCGGCGAGGCGGTGCTTGCGCATCACCCGGGTGGCCAGCCGCCGGCCCTCCTCCGTCAGCTCCAGATGCCGGTCGCTGGCGACGGACACCAGGCCGTCACGCTCCATCCGGGCCACCGTCTGGCTGACCGTCGGCCCGCTCTGGTCGAGCCGCTCGGCGATCCGGGCGCGCATGGGGACCACGCCTTCCTCCTCCAGCTCGAGGATGGTGCGGAGATACATCTCCGTGGTGTCGATCAGTCCGGACATACGTGCCCCTCGATGAGATCTGCGATTGGCTCTGCCGGAGGCTGGACGGCTCACCGGCGCATGCGCTGGCCCTGGACTCAATTCTGACCCATCGCGCCGACAACCGGGGCACGCCGTGCGAACGCCGGGCATTCACCGGGCGGACGGGCTCCTCCGCGGGGGTCTGCCCGGCCCCCGCCGCCCTGTTGACACGGCACTGGTCCGAACCGCACGGTGATCCGCAGCAGCCCACCGCGAAGGGATGGTCCTCCATGAGCGACCGCACGCCGGCCGACCGGTTCCTCGACGCCGCGATCGACCTGCTGCACCGGGTCCGCGACGAGGAGGCCGACTCCGTGGCGGCCGCGGGCGCCCTGCTCGCGGACACGGTCGCGGACGGCGGGCGCCTCTTCGCCTTCGGCGCCGGCCACTCCTCGCTCGCCGCGCAGGACGTCGTCTACCGCGCGGGCGGGCTCGCCCTGATGAACCTGCTCGCCGTCCCGGGGGTCGTCGGCGTCGACGTGATGCCGGCCACCCTCGGCTCCGCCCTCGAACGCGTCGACGGCCTCGCGAGCGTCGTGCTCGACGCGTCACCGGCCCGCGCGGGCGACGCCCTGGTGATCGTCTCCCTGTCCGGGCGCAACGCGCTCCCGGTGGAGATGGCCGTGAACGCCCGCGCCCTGGGCATGAAGGTCATCGGCGTGACCTCGGTGGCGTACGCGGCACAGACGACGTCCCGGCACGCGTCGGGGACGTTCCTGAAGGACCACTGCGACCTCGTCCTGGACTCCAAGATCGCGGTCGGCGACGCGGAACTCACCCTGGACGACGTCCCCGCCCCCTTCGCCCCCGCCTCCACCGTCGTCGCCACGGCCCTGCTCCAGGCGGTGGTGGCCACCGCCGCCGCCTCCCTGGCCGACCGGGGCGTCGAGCCCCCGCTCCTGCGCTCCGGCAACGTCGACGGCGGCCACGACTGGAACCGCCGCGTCATGGACCAGTACGCCGACCGGATCTTCTACCGGCGCTGAGAACCCGCCGTCACTCCCGCTGCCCGGTGGTCCCCGCCAGGTCCAGGGCCGTGGCGATGCGCGCGGCCACGTCCTCCGCGTACATCGCGTCGGAGCGTTCGAACGCGTTCCGGCCCGGACCGCGCAGAAACGTCACGGCGCCCAGTGTCCGGCCGCGGCTGCGCAGCACCGTGCACAGGGCGTGTGCCGCGTCCGCCGGCCACTGCCGGGACACCGCCCACACCCGCGCCTCCTCCGCCGGTACCGCCCCCGCGTCGGCCCGCACCGAGCCGGCCCGCTCCACGCACTGCAGCGCCGGATGCCCCTCGCGGTACCGCGCCGGCAGCCCCGCCCGCCCGGCCAGTCTGCTCGGCCCCGGCGCCCCGGAGGGGGTGGCCGCGATCCGCACCAGCCGGACCCGCCCGGCGCTCTCCCCCTCGCCCGCCGTCCCCTCGGGCCCCGGGTCGGCCACCCGGTCGATCAGCGCGTGGTCGGCGAATCCGGCCAGCGCGAAGTCCAGGTGGACGGTGACCGCCTCCGCCGGGTCCTCGCACTCGGCCGCCGCCCGCGCCGCCCGGTGCAGCTGCTGTGCGCGGAACCGCAGCAGCGACGCCTCCTGCTCGCCCTGCCGGGACTCGGTGACGTCCTGGAACAGCCAGCCCACGCCGAGCGGCACCGGCTCCTCCGCCAGCGGCGACGACAGCCGCACGAATCCGCACCGCCAGCACCGCCGCCGCTCGCCCTCCGGTTCCCGCACGCTCACCCAGATGTCGGCGGGCGCGGGCGGGGCGCCCTCGGCCAGCACATGGGTGAGCGCGCTCTCCAGCTCCTCCACCCCCTGGGACAGCAGCTCCCCGAGCGGCCGTCCCAGCACGGACCCGCGTCCCGTGCCGAGCGCGCGGGCCGCGTGCGGGTTCACCACGGCGGGCCGCAGATCGGCGTCGACCAGCACGACGCCCCAGCTCGCGTCCTCCAGCAGCGCCTCGCTCAGCGCGATCGACCGTTCCAGGTCGATCTGCGCGTGCACCTCGCTGAACGCGCAGTACACGCCCGCCGGCTTCCCGTCCGGCCCGCGCACGGCCGCGGACTGCGTCCGCACCAGCACCCGGCCGCCGTCCTTCGTCAGCAGCGCGAACTCGTGCACCTGCCGGCCCGGCGCGCGCATGGCCGACATCAGCCGCGCCTCCACCTCCGCGGCGTCGGCGCCGCGCACCGCCCACCCGGCGAACCCCGGCCGGCCCACCGCCTCGGCCGCGGTCCACCCGAGGACGCGCTCCGCCTCCCGGTTCCAGTGCGTCACCACCCCGTCCGCGTCGAGGGCGCACAGGGCGGCGTCCATGCCGTCCAGCAACGCGGCCAGCAGATCGGACCCGGCCGGGCTCTCCCGCCCGGACCCACCCGGACTCTCCCGCCCGGGCTCGTCGGGCCCCAGTTCGTCGGTGGCCCCACTACGCCGGGAAGCACTCACCTGGACCCCCTGCAGGCTGTGTCCGCACGTACGGCACATCGGTCGGCTCACTTGCAATCATTCAACTTGAACGTGACCCGGCACACATCGGATTCACTCAACATCGAGGAAATCGTGGGACCGCCTCGAGCCCACCGTCCCCGCCTTCCTGACCGTCGTGGTCGTCAAGGCCTGCCCGGGCGGGGGCCGCGAGGCGCACCGGCTGCCGTGGAACGCCGCGGGGCCCTCCTCGCCCCCTTCGCCGTCGACCCGCTGAAGCAGCCGCTCGGCATCCGACGGCACCGGCCGCCACCGGCCCTCGGGACCGCCGGAAAAAAGTGGTTGCTCCGGAAGGAATCGCTTCTTAGGCTGGCGGTACTTCGGAGAGGAGGTGGTTCGGCAGATGTATGAGTACCGGACGGAAGAGGTGGCTGCGGGCCAGTAGCCCGTCGCCGTACTCGGTTCGGCGCCGGACCGGCGTGTGCGAGATACACGCAACCGGCCTAACCCAACGCAGTCACCCGACCCGCGAGTCGCCGGTACGTCCGGCCGGCCCCTCCTCCGGAGGGCCAGACTCGCGGGTCGTCTGCATTTCCGGGGTCCCGGGGTCCCGGGACCCGAGGTCTCGGAGCCCCGGGATCCCAGCACCCCCGCACTCAGCGGCCGAGGTCCGCGTAGCCCTCGATCTCGCGCGGGCCGCGGCTGCCCGGACCGATGTAGCGGGCGGAGGGGCGGACCAGGCGGCCGGTGCGTTTCTGCTCCAGGATGTGGGCCGACCAGCCCGCGGTGCGGGCGCAGGTGAACATCGAGGTGAACAGGTGGGCCGGGACCTCGGCGAAGTCGAGGACGATGGCGGCCCAGAACTCGACGTTGGTGGCCAGGACGCGGTCGGGGCGGCGGGCGTGGAGTTCGGCCAGGGCGGCCTTCTCCAGGGCCTCGGCGACCTCGAAGCGCGGGGCCCCCAGGTCGCGCGCGGTGCGGCGCAGGACGCGGGCGCGCGGGTCCTCGGCGCGGTAGACGCGGTGGCCGAAGCCCATGAGGCGTTCGCCCCGGTCGAGGGTCTGCTTCACATACGCCTCGGCGTCGCCCGTGCGCTCGATCTCCTCGATCATGCCGAGGACCCGCGAGGGGGCTCCGCCGTGCAGCGGTCCCGACATGGCGCCGACGGCGCCCGAGAGGGCCGCGGCCACGTCCGCGCCGGTGGAGGCGATGACGCGGGCCGTGAAGGTGGAGGCGTTCATGCCGTGCTCGGCGGCCGAGGTCCAGTACGCGTCGACGGCGGCGACGTGCTTGGGGTCGGGTTCGCCGCGCCAGCGGATCATGAACCGTTCGACGATGGAGTGCGCCTTGTCGATCTCGCTCTGCGGGACCATCGGCCGGCCCTGGCCGCGTGCGGACTGGGCGACGTAGGAGAGGGCCATGACGGCGGCGCGGGCGAGGTCCTCGCGGGCCTGCCCGGCGTCGATGTCGAGGAGCGGTTTCAGGCCCCACGCGGGTGCCAGCATGGCGAGCGCGGACTGGACGTCGACGCGGACGTCACCGGAGTGGACGGGGATCGGGAACGGCTCGGCGGGCGGCAGGCCGGGGTTGAAGGCGCCGTCGACGAGCAGGCCCCAGACGTTCCCGAAGGAGACGTGCCCGACCAGATCCTCGATGTCGACGCCCCGGTACCGGAGGGCACCGCCCTCCTTGTCCGGTTCGGCGATCTCCGTCTCGAACGCGACGACTCCTTCGAGCCCGGGTGCGAAGTCGGACATCAGGCGGCTCCTCGTGGTGTGGGCGACGGATGGTGTTGTCGTGGGGGGGGTGGTGTGAGGGGGGTGGTGTGAAGGGGGTGGTGTGAAGGGGGTGGTGTCGTGGGGGCGGGACGGCCTCGTGCGGGCCGGTCGGCGGGAGCGGGGTGGGCGCCCGGCGGATCCGCGGTCCCCTGCGAGGACTCGCGGTCCGGGGCACCACCGGTCACTCCTGTGATGCCCGGTGGGCGGTCACCCAACCGGATCAGTACCAGCACTGTATCCCTGAGTGCCATTTTCGGGGAGGCGTCACGACACTCAGTGCCATACGGGACCCTGGGCACCGGGTCCCCACGGGATGCCTCCATGCGGCAGGATGACGGCGTGACCGACCGAGACTCCGTCCCCCTCGCTCTCGCCTCGATGCGCAAGCAGTACCGGGCCGAGGGGCTTTCCGAGACCGATCTGGCCGCCACCCCCGTCGAGCAGTTCGCGCGCTGGTTCAAGCAGGCCGCGACGGACGGCGGGCTGTTCGAACCGAACGCCATGGTCGTCTCCACGGCGGACGCGCAGGGCCGGCCCAGCTCCCGCACGGTGCTGCTGAAGCACTTCGACGAGCAGGGGTTCGTGTTCTACACGAACTACGACTCCCGCAAGGGGCGCGAGCTGGCCGGGAACCCGTACGTCTCGCTGCTGTTCCCGTGGCATCCGATGGCCCGGCAGGTCATCGTCACCGGGGTCGCGGTGCGCACCGGCCGGGACGAGACGGCCGCCTACTTCCGCACCCGGCCGCACGGCTCCCAGCTGGGCGCCTGGGCGAGCGGCCAGTCCTCGGTGCTCGCGGACCGTACGGAGCTGGACACGGCGTACGCGGAACTCGCGGCCCGCTACCCGGAGGGCGAGCAGGTGCCGGTGCCGCCGCACTGGGGCGGTTTCCGGGTGGCCCCGCAGGCGGTGGAGTTCTGGCAGGGCCGGGAGAACCGCCTGCACGACCGCCTGCGGTACGTGGCACGGGCCGACGGGGGCTGGAGGGTGGAGCGGCTGAGCCCGTGAGGGCTTCCCCGCCTCAGCCCGGGGCCTCGTCCAGTGCCCCCTCGAGGAGGGCCGCCCACTGCCCCACCACCCGTTCGCGGCGGGCCGCGTCGTCGGTGAGGAGGTTGGCCAGGCCCAGGCCGCGGGCCATGTCGAGGAGGCCCTGGACGGTCTCGCGGACGCCGGGACGGGACTCGTCGGCGCCCAGGAGGTCGACGGCGATGCGGTGGGACTCCCGGCCGACCCGCGCCTCCAGTTCGGTCACGCGGGGCCGCAGCTGCTCCTCGTCGGAGGCGGCGACCCACAGATGGAGGGCGGCGCGGAACAGGGGCCCGGTGTAGAGGTCGACCAGGGCGGCCACCACCGCGCGGCGGTCACCGACGGCCGCGCCCTCGGGGAAGAGCGCGCGCAGCGCGGTGGAGCGTTCCTCGGCGACGTACTCGACGGCGGCCGTGAACAGGTCCTCGCGGGTCGGGAAGTGGTGCTGGGCCGCCCCCCGGGAGACACCGGCGCGCTCGGCGACGACGAGGACCGTGGAGCCCGCCCAGCCGCGTTCGGCGAGACAGGCCACGGCGGCCTCCAGGAGGCGCTGCCGGGTGGCCCGGCTGCGGTCCTGCTTGGGGACGCGTTCACCGCGGTCGGCCGCCGCGCTCACACCACCCATTCCGGATCCCGTCGTTCGAGGAAGGCCGTCATCCCCTCGCGCGCGGGGGCGGAGGCGAAGAGGCGGGCCGAGAGCGCCGTCAGGTGGGCGGCGTCCCGGTCGAAGTTCTCCAGCACCTTAGTGGTGAGCAGTCGTTTCGTCTCGGCCAGGGCCTCGGGGGCGGATCTGCGCAGGCCGTCGAGGAGGGGCGCGAGCGTCTCGTCCACGTCGTCGCCGGCGGCGGTGAGCAGTCCGATGCGGACGGCTTCCGCCGTGTCGAGGCGTTCGCCGGTGAGGCAGTAGCGGGCCAGTGCGCGCGGGTCGGTGCGGGGCAGCAGCGGCAGGGAGATGACGGCCGGGGCGACCCCGATGCGGACCTCGGTGAAGGCGAAGGTCGCCGTGTGGGAGGCGACCGCGATGTCACAGGCGGCGAGCAGGCCGAGGCCGCCCGCGCGGACGTGCCCGGTGACCCGCGCGACGACCGGTTTCGGCACCTCGACGATCTGCCGCAACAGGCCCACCAGGGCATCCGGCGCGGGAGGGTCGCGCAGGTCGGCGCCCGCGCTGAAGGTGTTGCCGGTGTGGGTGAGGACCACCGCGCGCACGCCGGTGTCCCGGCCGGCGTCGGTCAGCGCCTCGGCCAGTTCCCCGACGAGGGCGGCGGACAGGGCGTTGCGGCGCTCCGGGGCGTCGAGACCGAGCGTCTCGACGCCCCGCTCGCGGGTGCGGCCGATCAGGGTCACGAGGGCTCCTCGTGCGCCGCGCGGAGTTCACGGCGCAAGATCTTTCCGGAGGCGGCGCGGGGGACGGCGTCGAGGAAGGTGACGCGCCGGACCCGCTTGTACGGGGCGACGCGCTCGGCCACGTACATCATGACCTCGCCCTCGGCGAGGTCATGGGCGGACGGCTGACGGACGACGTGGGCGTGCGGGACCTCGTTGCCGTCCTCGTCGTGGACACCGATGACGGCCGCGTCGGCGATGCCGGGGTGGGTCAGGAGCAGCGCCTCCAGTTCGGCGGGGGCGACCTGGAAGCCCTTGTACTTGATCAGTTCCTTCACGCGGTCCACGACGAAGAGCCAGCCTCCGTCGTCGACGTGGCCGACGTCGCCGGTGTGCAGCCAGCCTCCCCCACTCTCGGCTTCGCTCGAGCGGGAGGTGCCCCCACCGTCGATCATCGCGGCGGTGGCGTCGGGGCGGCCGAGGTAGCCCTTCATGACCTGGGGTCCGCGGATGAGGATCTCGCCGGACTCGCCGGGCCCGAGGTCTTTGCCCGGGTCGTCGAGGGAGACGATCCGCATCTCGGTGCCGGCGATGAGCTTGCCGACGGTGCCCGGCGGCGCGTCCCGCATGGCGTCCAGGGGGACGACGTGGGTGCCGGGCGAGAGTTCCGTCATGCCGTACGCCTGGCCGACGGGCGGCAGCCCGAGCCGCTGCGAGCAGGCGGCGGCGAGGCGCGCGTCCAGGGGGGCGGCGGCGCTGATGACGTGCTGCAGCGAGCTCAGGTCGTACCGGTCGACCAGGGGGTGCTTGGCGAGGGCCAGCACGATGGGCGGGGCCACGTACAGGCCGGTGATGCGGTGGTTCTGGATGGCCGCAAGAAACGTCTCCAGGTCGAAGCGCGGCAGCACGACGACGGTGGCGCCCTGGCGCAGGGGGGCGTTCATCAGGGCGGTCAGCCCGTAGATGTGGAAGAAGGGCAGCACGGCGAGGACGCGGTCGCCGGGGCCCGTCGTGATCAGCGGCTGGAGCTGGGCGAGGTTGGTGGCGATCTGCCGGTGGGTGAGCATCACGCCCTTGGGGGTGCCGGTGGTGCCGGAGGAGTACGGCAGGGCGGCGACGTCCTCGGCGGGGTCGATCCCGACGACCGGCTCGGGGGCCGTGGAGGCCAGCATGTCGATCAGGGAGCGGTGTCCCGGCGCGCTGTCGCAGACGAAGATCTCCCGTACCCCGCCCGCGAGTCCGGCGGCCTGCCGCGCGGTCTCCAGCAGCGGTGAGACGGTGACGATCCAGCGGGCCGCGGAGTCCTGCAGCTGCTTGCCGAACTCCTCGGCGGTGGCCAGCGGGTGCACGGTGGTGACGGAGGCGCCCGCGCGGGTGGCCGCGTAGAAGGCGGTGGGGAAGGCGATGGTGTTGGGGCTGTGCAGGGCGAGCACGTCGCCCTTGCGCACCCCCGCCTCGGCGAGACCGGCGGCGACCCGCCGGTGGAACCGGTCCAGCTGCTCGTAGGTGAGGGTGGTGCCGTCGGTGCCGTCGATCAGTGCCGGGGTGTCCCCGAACTCGGCGGCGCGGGCCAACACCGCCTCGTGGATGGGGAGTTCCACGGGTGGGACGTCTGCGTACTCGCTGCGGAACACGGTTCCTCCAGGACGGGCTAGTACGACTTGGGAAGGCCCAGGGTCTGGTGGGAGACGTAGTTGAGAATCATCTCCCGGCTCACCGGGGCGATACGGGACACGCGCGCGGCCGTTATCAGCGAGGCCAGCCCGTACTCGCGGGTGAGGCCGTTCCCGCCGAGGGTGTGCACGGCCTGGTCGACGGCCCGCACGCATGCCTCGGCGGCCGCGTACTTGGCCATGTTGGCGGCCTCGCCGGCGCCGGTGTCGTCGCCGGCGTCGTAGAGGTGGGCGGCCTTCTGCATCATCAGCCGGGCCAGTTCGAGGTCGATGTGTGCCTGCGCGAGGGGGTGCGCGATGGCCTGGTGGGCGCCGATGGGGGCGTTCCAGACGGTGCGCTCCCGCGCGTACCCGACGGCGCGGGAGAGCGCGTGGCGGCCCATGCCGATCGCGAAGGCGGCGGTCATGATGCGTTCGGGGTTGAGTCCGGCGAAGAGCTGGAGCAGTCCGGCGTCCTCATCACCGACAAGCGCGTCGGCGGGCAGCCGTACGTCGTCGAGGACCAGCTCGAACTGCTTCTCCACTGAGTGGAGTTCCATGTCGATGGGACGCCGCTGAAAGCCCTCGGCGTCGCGGGGGACGATGAACAGGCAGGGCTTGAGTTTTCCCGTGCGCGCGTCTTCGGTGCGGCCGACGATCAGGGTGGCGTCGGCGATGTCGACGCCGGAGACGAACACCTTGCGGCCGGTGAGGATCCAGTCGGCGCCGTCGCGGCGTGCGGTCGTGGTGATGCGGTGGCTGTTGGAGCCGGCGTCGGGTTCGGTGATGCCGAAGGCCATCAGGCGGCTGCCGTCGGCCAGGGCGGGCAGCCACTCCCGTTTCTGGGTCCCGGTGCCGAAGCGGGAGATGACGGTGCCGCAGATGGCCGGGGAGACGATCATCATCAGCAGGGGGTTGCCGGCGGCGCCCATCTCCTCCAGGACGAGGGAGAGTTCGGTGATGCCGCCGCCACCGCCGCCGTATGCCTCCGGCAGGTTGACGCCGATGTAGCCGAGTTTGGCGGCCTCCTGCCAGAACGGGCGGTTGTCGGCGCCGGGGGTGCGGGGATGGTTCCTCGCGAACGAGGCGACCGCTTCACGGAGGGACTTGTGCTCTTCTGATTCGATCACCGGCATGAGCGCTCCTAAGGGGGAGGGGCTTCAGGTCGTCACGAGGGTGCGGGTCGTCTGTGGTCACTCGCGCGGTTCCCCGCGCCCCTGGAGGGTGTCTGCCTCCACGACGGCCAGAAGGGCGCCGGGCTCCACCTGCTGTCCCGGGGCGGCGTGGAGGGTGCTCAATGTTCCTGTGACCGGGGCGGTGATCCGGTGTTGCATCTTCATCGCCTCCAGCCAGAGGAGGGGTTGGCCGGCCTCCACCGGCGCCCCCTCGGTCAGGCCCTCCGCGATGCGGACGACCGTGCCCGGCATGGGGGCGAGGAGGGAGCCGGGGGCGTGCCGGTCGGTGGGGTCGGGGAAGCGGGGCAGGGCGGTGAGGGTGGTGGCGCCCACGTACACGCGGTCGCCGTGGCGGCTGACCTCGTAGCGGCGCCGTACGCCGTCCGCCTCCAGGATCACCAGCCCCGCGTCGGCGTGCACCACCCGCACCCCGTCGGCCGCCGGGCCCCGGCGCGTGTGCCGGTAGCGGACCTCGTGTTCCCCGTCCGCCGTCGCGTACCGCTTGACCTGCGGCTGCGAGAGCAGGTTGCGCCAGCCGCCGAAGCGGGAGCGGCCGTGGGCGTCGGCGAGGGCGGCGGCGAGCGGGGCGTACGGGTCGGGGTCGGGGGTGGTCAGTTCGGTCAGGTGGCGGTCGTAGAAGCCGGTGTCCATCCGGGCTCCGGCGAACTCCTCGTGCCGCAGGGAGCGGACGAGCAGGTCCCGGTTGGTGGCGGGGCCGTGGATCACCGCGCGGTCCAGGGCGGCGGCCAGCTTGCGGATCGCCTCCGCGCGGGTGGGGGCGTGGGCGACGACCTTGGCGAGCAGGGGGTCGTAGTGGACCCCGATGTCGTCGCCGTCGGTGTAGCCGGTGTCCAGGCGGATGCCGTCGGGGACGGCGAGGCGGTGCAGCCGGCCGGTCTGCGGGGCCCAGTCGTGGGCGGGGTCCTCGGCGTAGAGGCGGGCCTCGACGGCGTGACCGTGCGCACGGGGCGGGTCCTTCTCGAGCGGGTGCCCCTCGGCGACGCGGATCTGCTCGGCGACGAGATCGACGCCGAACACGGCCTCCGTCACCGGGTGTTCGACCTGGAGGCGGGTGTTCATCTCCAGGAAGTGCGCCCCGCCCCCGGCGACGAGGAACTCGACGGTCCCGGCGCCGACGTAGCCGACGGCGCGGGCGGCGCGTACCGCGAGGGTGTGCAGTTCGCCGGTGAGCCGCGCGGACAGCCCGGGCGCCGGGGCCTCCTCGATCACCTTCTGGTGGCGGCGCTGGAGGGAGCAGTCCCGGGTGCCGAGCGCCCACACCGTGCCGTGGGTGTCGGCGAGGATCTGCACCTCGACGTGGCGCCCGCCCCGCACGTAGGGCTCGACGAACACCTCGCCGTCGCCGAAGGCGCTCGCCGCCTCCGCGCGGGCGGCGGCCAGTTCGGCATCGAGGTCGGCGAGGCGCCGGACGACGCGCATCCCGCGTCCGCCGCCGCCCGCCGCCGCCTTCACCAGCACCGGCAGGTCGGCCTCGGTGACCTCGCGCAGGGGCTCGATGCCCATCAGTTCCTTGGCGCGCGTCTTGGACGCCATCGCCTCGATGGCCTCCGGGGGCGGCCCGATCCACACCAGTCCGGCGTCCTGGACGGCCCGCGCGAAGCCGGCGTTCTCGGAGAGGAAGCCGTAACCGGGGTGCACGGCGTCCGCGCCGGCCGCGAGGGCCGCCTTCACGATCAGGTCGCCGCGGAGGTAGGTGTCGGCGGGAGCCGCCCCCGGGAGGCGTACCGCCGTGTCGGCCACGCGTGTGTGGCGGGCGTGCTCGTCGGCGTCCGAGTGCACGGCGACCGTGCGGATCCCGAGCTCACGGCAGGTGCGGACGACACGGCAGGCGATCTCGCCCCGGTTCGCCACCAGTACGGAATTGATCGAGGTGATCGAGGTGATCGAAGTGAACGAGGTGAACACGGTCCCTCACATCCGGAAGACGCCGAAGCCACCGCGCACGCCCTCGTAGGGCGCGGTGTGGACGGCCGACAGGCACAGGCCGAGGACGGTGCGGGTGTCGCGCGGGTCGATGACGCCGTCGTCGTACAGCCGCCCGGACAGGAACAGGGGCAGCGACTCGGACTCGATCTGCTGCTCCACCATGGCGCGCAGCGCCGCGTCCGCCTCGTCGTCGTAGGGCCGTCCCTTCGCCGCCGCCGACTGCCGGGCGACGATGGAGAGCACGCCGGCGAGCTGCTGCGGGCCCATGACGGCGGACTTGGCGCTGGGCCAGGCGAACAGGAAGCGCGGGTCGTACGCCCTGCCGCACATGCCGTAGTGCCCGGCGCCGTAGGAGGCGCCCATGAGGACGGACAGGTGGGGGACGCGGGAGTTGGCGACCGCGTTGATCATCATGGCGCCGTGCTTGATGATCCCGCCCTGCTCGTACTCCTTGCCGACCATGTAGCCGGTGGTGTTGTGCAGGAAGACCAGCGGGATGTCGCGCTGGTTGGCGAGCTGGATGAACTGGGCGGCCTTCTGCGACTCCTCGCTGAACAGCACCCCCCGGGCGTTGGCGAGGACGCCGACGGGATAGCCGTGCAGGGTGGCCCAGCCGGTGGTGAGGCTGGTGCCGTAGAGCGGTTTGAACTCGTCGAAGTCGGAGCCGTCGACGATGCGTGCGACGACCTCGCGCGGGTCGAAGGGGATCTTCAGGTCGCCCGGGACGATGCCAAGGAGTTCGTCCTCGTCGTACTGCGGAGGCGCCGCCGGTCCCGGATCGGGGTACGCCTTGCGGTGGTTGAGGCGGGCCACGATCCGGCGGGCCTGCCGCAGGGCGTCCGGCTCGTCGACGGCGAAGTGGTCGGCGAGGCCCGACACGCGCGCGTGCATCTCGGCGCCGCCCAGCGACTCGTCGTCGCTCTCCTCCCCGGTGGCCATCTTCACCAGCGGCGGGCCGCCGAGGAACACCTTCGCCCGCTCCTTGACCATGATCACGTGGTCGGACATGCCGGGGACGTACGCGCCGCCGGCGGTGGAGTTGCCGAAGACGACCGCGACGGTCGGGATGCCCGCCGCCGAGAGCCGGGTCAGGTCCCGGAAGACGGCGCCGCCCGGGATGAAGATCTCCTTCTGGGAGGGCAGGTCGGCGCCGCCGGACTCCACCAGGCTGATCACGGGCAGCCGGTTGGCGAGCGCGATGTCGTTGGCGCGCAGGGCCTTCTTCAGCGACCAGGGGTTGCTGGCACCGCCCCGTACGGTCGGGTCGTTGGCGGTGATCAGGCACTCCACGCCCTCGACGACGCCGATGCCGGTGACCAGGGAGGCGCCGGTGGTGTACTCGCTCCCCCAGGCCGCCAGCGGGGACAGCTCCAGGAAGGGCGTGTCGGGATCGAGGAGCAGCTCGACGCGCTCCCGGGCGAGCAGCTTGCCGCGTTTTTGGTGCCGCTCGACGTACTTCTCCCCGCCGCCCGCGAGGGCCTCGGCGTGCTCGGTGTCGAGTTCGGCGAGCTTGGCGAGCATGGCCTCGCGGTGGGCCCGGTACTCCGGGTCGGCCGTGTCCAGGGCGGATTCGAGGACCGTCACAGCAGGGCCTCCGGGATGTCGAGGTGCCGGGAGCGCAGCCACTCGCCGAGCGCCTTGGCCTGCGGATCGAAACGGGCCTGCGCGGCGACGCCCTCGCCGAGGATGCCCTCGACGAGGAAGTTCAGGGCGCGCAGGTTCGGCAGGACGTGCCGGGTGACGGGCAGGTCGCGGGCCTCGGGGATCAGTTCCCGCAGCCGCTCGACGGTCAGCTCGTGCGCGAGCCAGCGCCAGGCGTCGTCGCCGCGGGCCTCCGGGACCCACACGCCGACGTTGGCGTTCCCGCCCTTGTCGCCGCTGCGGGCCCCGGCGACCAGCCCGAGGGGGGCGCGGCGGGTGGGCCCGGGGGCCGGGGGCTCCGGCGGCTCCGGCTCCGGCACGTCCGCGAGCACGGCGGTGTCCTGGGGCGGGTCCACGGTGATCCGGCGCCCGTCGTGGAGGACGGCCACATGGTGGACCCCGCCATGGGGGACGTACACATCCTCGAACACCCCGTAGGGGGCGCCCTTCCCCGGTGGTGCCACCACATGGAATCCGGGGTAACTGGCCAGCGCCAGCTCGACGGCGGCCCCGCTCAGCGCACGCCCGACCGCCTCCTGCCCGGGGTCCCGCACGACGAGCCGCAGCAGGGCGCTCGCGGTCTCCTCCGTGTCCGCGTCGGGCCGGTCGGTGCGCGCCAGCTCCCACCGCACCTCGGCGGGCGGCGTCTTGGCGAGCGCGCCGGTCATCTGCTCCCGTACGAGATCCGCCTTGGCCTCGATGTCGAGCCCGGTGAGGACGAACACGACCTCGTTGCGGAAGCCGCCGAGCCGGCTCCGTCCGACCTTGAGCGTGGGCGGCGGCGCCTCCCCTCGGGCTCCTTCGACGCGTACCCGGTCGGGGCCGTCCTGGGTGAGCCGTACGGTGTCCAGCCGGGCGGTGACGTCGGGTCCGGCGTACCGGGCGCCGCCCGTCTCGTAGAGCAGCTGCGCGGTGACGGTGCCGACGTCGACGAAGCCGCCGGTGCCGGGGTGCTTGGTGATGACGCAGGAACCGTCCTCGCGCAGCTCGGCGAGGGGGAAGCCGGGCCGCAGTAAGTCGCCGGGCGGCCGCTCGCCGAAGAAGGCGTAGTTGCCTCCGGTGGCCTGGGCCCCGCACTCCAGCACGTGCCCGGCGACGACGGCCCCCGCGAGCCGGTCGTACTCCGTCGGCGCCCAGCCGAAGTGGGCGGCGGCCGGCCCGGTGACCAGGGCCGCGTCGGTGACCCGACCGGTGACCACGATGTCGGCGCCCTCGCGCAGACAGGCCGCGATGCCGAAGCCGCCGAGGTAGGCGTGCGCGGCCAGCGCGCCCGGGTGGGCGGCGGTGAGGTCGTCGCCCTCCACGTGCGCGACCCGCACCGGGATGCCGAGCCGCCCGGCCAGCTCCCGTACGGCGTCGGCGAGGCCGGCCGGGTTGAGCCCACCGGCGTCGGTGACAATCCTCACCCCGCGCTCGTGGGCGAGGCCGAGGGTCTCCTCCAGTTGCCGCAGGAAGGTGCGGGCGTACCCGGCGGTGGGGTCCTTGAGCCGGTCGCGGGCCAGGATGAGCATGGTCAGTTCGGCGAGGTAGTCGCCGGTGAGGACGTCGAGCTCGCCGCCGGTGAGCATCTCGCGCAGGGCGTCGAAGCGGTCGCCGTAGAAGCCGGAGAAGTTCCCGATGCGCAGGGTCGTCGCCGTCACCGCGCGGTGTCCCCCTTCGGTTCCCGTCCACCTCCGGGCGGCCCGGCGAAGGCCTGGGCGATGTCCAGCCAGCGGTCGGCGTCGGGGCCGTCGGCGGTGAGGGCGAGATCGGCGCGGTGGGCGCGCTGGGTGACCAGGAGGCAGAAGTCGAGCGCGGGGCCGGTGACGCGGTCCGTGGCGTCCTCGGGACCGTACGTCCACAGCCCGCCCGAGGGGGCGGTGAGTTCGACGCGGAACTGCTCGAACGGCGTGGGCAGTCCGTGCACCCCGAAGGCGAAGTCGCGGGTGCGGATGCCGAGCCGCACCACGTGCCGGAGCCGGTCGGTGGGCGGCCGCACCGCACCCAGCGCGTCGGCCACGTCCAGGCCGTGGGCCCAGGTCTCCATGAGCCGGGCGGTGGCCATGGAGGCCGTGGACATGGGCGGGCCGTACCAGGGGAAACGCGCCCCCTCGGGTGCTGCCCGCAGGGCGTTCTCGAGGGCCCCGCGTCCGGCGCGCCAGTCCGCGAGCAGCCGTTCGGGTGGCAGGACGGCCCCCTCCCGCGCGGCGTTGTCCACGAAGTCCCCGGGCTCGGTCAGCGCCTTCTCGACCTCACGGGCGAAGGCGTCCTGATCGGTCACGGCGAGCAGCGAGGAACGGTCGGTCCAGGCGAGGTGCGCGATCTGATGGGCGACGGTCCAGCCGGCGGCGGGCGTCAAAAGCACCCACTGCTCGGGGCTCAGCCCGGCCACCAGCCGGTCGAGTTCGTCGCTCTCCGCACACAGGTCGTCGATCACGGGCGTCGGGTCGGCCATGGAGCGAGCATGACAGGCCCCCAGAAAGCAATCAAGCACGCTTGCTGGATTTCATCCGCCGCGACACGACCACCTTGCCCGGCCGAACGGCTGCTCCGGGCCATCCCCTCACACAAGGGGATCAGGCGTTACCTGCCAGATGGTCACGAGCTCCGAGCGTGGCGTGACCATGTAGACGAAGAAGCCTCCTGCGACGAACGCGTGCTTCGCGCCTTCATCCGCTCCCTCGTATGCGGGGCCGTGGAGGTGAAGCGCTTCCGCTGCCCTGACCAGTTCGTCGGCCTTCTTCTCCACTTCGGCGAGAAACGCCGCAGGAGCACCGACCGCCACCATCTCCTCGTCGGGGACGTACTCCCAACCCCAGGTCACTCCGCGTGCACCGCCTTGGCGGCGTCGCGGTACAGGGAACTCGCCGTGATCAGATGTCTGCGGGCATCGTCCGCCGTGGTGGCGATCCGGGCGAGGTACTCGGCACGGTGATACGCCTTGGCCATGGCCGGGTGGCGCTCGATCTCGATCAGCACAGCCCAGTGACCGAGGTAGGCGTGGACCGGCTTGAGCGAACCGTGTTCCACCGCCTCAGCGAGCGCTTGGTCCTTCGCCCGGTCGTATGCCGCCAGGAGGTCGGGGGCGACGACCGTACAAGCAGCACGCAGAGCACCCGGTGTGCGCTCCGGGCGAGGGATCAACGGTCCATCGCCGACGGTCTCAGTGGGCTGCACACTCATGCCTGCTGTTCCCTTCGCGTCCTGGGTGGACGGGCCGGCCACGCGTCGCGGCCCGGTTGATTCGAGACACGGGAGTGACTCTAGTCCCGCCACCCCTCACCCCGTCGCCTCAAACGTCAGGAAACCGCCTTCGCGCGCCCCCGCCCCACCTGGGTCCGTACCGCCCCCATGCTCGCCGCGATGACCAGGGCGATGGCGGCGGCCTCGGTGAGGGTGAGGGCCTGGCTGAGGATGAGGAAGCCCGCGGCGGCGGCGATGGCCGGTTCCAGGCTCATCAGGATGGCGAAGGTGGAGGCGGGCAGACGACGCAGGGCGAGGAGTTCCAGGGTGTACGGCAGGACGGAGGAGAGCACCGCGATCGCCGCGCCCAGACCGAGGACCGTCGGGTCGAGGAGCTTGGTGCCGGACTCGACGACGCCCAGCGGCAGGAACACCAGCGCCGCCACGCCCATGGCGAGGGCGAGCCCGTCGGCCTGCGGGAAGCGGCGGCCCGTACGCGCGCTGAAGACGATGTAGGCCGCCCACATGACACCGGCCCCCAGGGCGAAGGCGGCACCCGCGGGGTCGAGGCTGTCGAAGCCTCCGCCGCCGAGCAGGAAGACACCGGCGAGGGCAAGTCCGGCCCAGACGAAGTTGATCGCGCGCCGGGAGGCCAGCACGGACAGGGCGAGCGGGCCGAGCACCTCCAGGGTGACCGCCGTACCGAGCGGGATGCGGGCGGCGGCCTGGTAGAAGAGGCCGTTCATCCCGGCCATCGCGAGCCCGAAGACGATCACCGTGGTCCAGTCGGCGCGCGAGTGCCCGCGCAGCCGGGGGCGGCACACCAGGAGCAGCACGACCGCGGCCACCAGCAGCCGCAGCGTCACGACGCCGAGGGCACCGGCGCGCGGCATCAGGGTCACCGCGAGCGCCCCGCCGAACTGCACGGAGATCCCCCCGGCGAGCACCAGCCCGACGGGTCCCAGCGCGCCCCGCCCACGCGGAGCGCCCGCCCCGCCGGGGGCGTGCCCGGGAGCAGCCGCGGGGACGGCTGCCAGGGCCGGGACGGACGGGGTGGCGGAGCTGGGGGTGGTCACGGCGCCTTCCATGGGCTCGGTGCGGGGGGAGCGGGTGATCCCCTCGAGGATTGTGCACGAAGCTGAACTGTCCGGTCCAGAGTAATGGACTTGGTCAGCACCATGCAGCTTTCACGTACCTGACGATGAGGCCCGTGTCCCGCCCGGGTCAATCCGGTCCGTCATACGGACGATCGTTCCGGCGGCGGGACGACGACATGACGCCGTAGGTCAACGGAAGGTCACCCACCGGTCTCGGCGGCCGTCGTCCGTGCCCGCTTCGCAACGCACCCGTGACGCCCCGTGCCGCACGTTCCGCCACGCCCGGGCGTCACAGTCGCATGAGTCGGACTCGACGGACCGAGGGGGAACGGACGATGAAGTGGCACACGACGACGGAGCGACGCGGGGCGGCGAAGTGGCACGGGGCACGGCGGCTGAGCGGCGCGCTGCTGGCGTTCACGGTGGCGAGCGGCCTGCTGCTCACCGGATGCAGCGCGGGCGGCGGCGACGAGAACGCGACGGCCGACAGCGGTTACGACCGCAAGGGGAACGGCTCGGCCCGGCTCCCCGCCCCCGACGGCCCCCGGGACCCGGGCGAGCAACGCGAGGGCGGGCAGCGCGAGGGTGAGCAGGACTCCCGCGACACCGCCCTCGCCCCGGACTACCTGTCCACCTTCGCCCTCGACGTCGACACCGCCTCCTACGGCTACGCCCGCCGCACCCTCGCCGACGGCCGGCTGCCCGACCCGTCGACGGTCCGCCCCGAGGAGTTCGTCAACAGCTTCCGCCAGGACTACACACGACCCGACGGCGACGGCTTCACGGTCACCGTCGACGGCGCCCGCACCGACGAGGACGACTGGTCCCTGGTCCGCGTCGGCCTCGCCACCCGGCCCGCCGAACCGAGCGGCGAGCGCCCGCCCGCAGCCCTCACCTTCGTCGTCGACATCTCCGGCTCCATGGCCGAACCGGGCCGCCTCGACCTCGCCCGGCAGTCCCTCGGCACCATGACGGACCGGCTGCGCGACGAGGACTCCGTGGCGATCGTCGCCTTCAGCGACGAGGCCGAGACCGTCCTGCCGATGACCCGCCTCGACGGCAACCGGGGCAGGATCCACGACGCCGTCGACCGTCTGGAAACCGCCCGGTCCACCAACCTCGGCGCGGGTGTCGAGACCGGCTACGAGACCGCCGTCGAGGGCCTGCGCGAGGGCGCCACCAACCGGGTCGTCCTCGTCTCCGACGCGCTCGCCAACACCGGCGAGACCAGTGCCGACGCGATCCTCGAACGCATCTCGACGTCCCGTCGCGAGCACGGCATCACCCTCTTCGGCGTGGGTGTCGGCAGCGACTACGGCGACGCCCTGATGGAACGCCTCGCCGACAAGGGCGACGGCCACACGGTCTACGTGTCCGACGAGGAGGAGGCCCGCGAGGTCTTCTGCGAACAGCTGCCCCGCCACATCGAGTTGACCGCCCGCGACGCCAAGGCCCAGGTCGCCTTCGACCCGCGGACCGTCGCCGAGTTCCGCCTCGTCGGCTACGACAACCGCCGCGTCGCCGACGAGGACTTCCGGAACGACGACGTCGACGGCGGCGAGGTCGGCCCCGGCCATACCGTCACCGCCCTGTACGCGGTCCGTACGCGGTCCGGCGCCGACGGCCACCTCGCCACGGCCACGGTCCGCTGGCTCGACCCCGACACCCGCGCCCCGCACGAGGAGACCGGCGCCCTGGAGACCGACGCCCTCGACGACTCCGTCTGGACCGCGGACCGCGGCCTCGCCCTCACCGCGACCGCCGCCTACTTCGCCGACGCCCTGCGCTCCTCCGACCACCGCCACAGCCCCCTGCCCGGCGCCCCCGGCCTCGGCGAACTCGCCGACCACGCCGCCGCCCTGTCCTCCCGCACCGAGGACAAGGCCCTCCACGACCTGACCCGAGCCATCCACAACGCGTACCGCCTCACCTGACCCCGCCCCTCCTACTCCGGCCCGCCCCGCCAGCGCACCCGAGGAGACGCCGCCCCTGCGAGCCGGTGGCCTGGGACGCTCGATCTCCGTACTCCGGCGGCCGGAAGGGGTACCTGGCGAAAAGCGTGAGCAGTCAGCGGGAAAGTGTCTCTTGAGCGCTCAAACGAGCGACATATGGACACCAACGCCCGAAGTGCTCACGCTTTTCGGCAGGTGTGTCGCGATCTCCGGCCCCACCTCAGGGCTCACCGTCCATGCACGATGACGTCCCACCCGGTGGACCGGTCCGGTACTCGGAAGTGACCACGGTGCGCCTGGTCACGAAGGAGGGAGCGGGCTTCGCTCCGGTGCTGCGAAGTGCTGAAGCCGTGTGGTCTCAGCGGCGGGACATGTAGAGGTCGAGGGCCTTGTGCAGGAACTTGTTGAGGGGGAAGTCCCACTCACCGAGGTACTCCACGGCCTGACCACCGGAGCCGACCTTGAACCGGAGCAGGCCGAGCAGGTGATTGCTCTCCTCCAGGGTGTCGGTGATACCTCGGAAGTCGTAGACGCTCGCCCCGAGTTCGTGGGCGTCGCACATCATCCGCCACTGAATCGCGTTGTTCGGCTGCACCTCGCGCTTGCGGTTGGTGGAGGCTCCGTAGGAGTACCAGACGTGCTCACCGACGGTCAGCATCGTCGCCGCCGCGAGCACCTCGCCTTCGTGGTGGGCGAGGTAGAGGCGCATCCGGTCCGGATCCTCGGTCGTCAGCGCGGTCCACATGCGCTGGAAGTAGGCAAGCGGGCGCGGGATGAACCGGTCGCGTTCGGCGGTCTCGACGTAGATGTCGTAGAAGGCGGGAAGGTCCTCGTAGCCGCCGCGGACGACCTTGACGCCCGCCTTTTCCGACTTCTTGATGTTGCGGCGCCACTGCTGGTTGAGGCCGCGCTGGATGTCCTCCAGCGACCGTCCGGAGAACGGGACTTGGAACACATACCGTGGCTGGCCGGCGGCGAAGCCGTCCTCGCTGCCCAGCTCGGTCTGCTGCCAGCCCATCTGTCGCAGCCGGTCGGCGATGTCGAAGGCCCGCGGCTCGTGCGCGGTGGCCTCCGCGTCACGCAGCCGTCTGGCCCGCGGGTCGGCGATCGCCGCCTTGACCGCCTCGGCGCTCCAGCGGCGAGCGACGACAGGCGGGCCCATCTTCACCGAGAACGCGCCCTGGGCCTTCAGGTGGGCGAGCATGGGTTCGAGCCATAGGTGAAGATCCGGCGCGTTCCATTCGATGACCGGCCCTTCGGGCAGATAGGCGAGGAACCGCTTGAGTTTCGGCAACGGCCGGAAGAGCACCAGCCCCACGCCGACGAGACGGTCGTCGGCGTCGAACCACCCCAGGCTCTCGGCCCTCCAGTCCGGCTTCACGTCCCCCCAGGCGGGCACCTGCATGTGACTCGCTGAGGGCCGGGCCGTGACGAAGGCCAGGTGCTCTTCGCGGGTGATCGCCTTCAGGCGGTAACTCATGTCCAGTGCCCCTTTGTTCGAGTCGCCAGCCTACTGAGGTCGCTGCCGTCCGGCAGTCCGCCTGCTCCGGCTGCCGGGGCAGACGCCTCACCGCACCGCCTCGGCGGAGAACCGGGGCGGGGGCTGTAGTGGCTCAGGTGGGCGTGTTGTGGGTGCGGGAGTGGGTGGTGTTCACGGGTTTTCCTCCAGGGTCTCCGCCAGCGCCTCCGCCAGGTGGCGGCCCCGGACGTCCGCCAGTTGGGCCAGTTGGGTGCGGCAGGAGTAGCCGTCGGCCAGGATCAGGGCGTTCCGCGGCGCCTGGCGTACCGCGGGGAGGAGCTGGTCCTCCGCGCAGGCCACCGACACCTCGTAGTGGCCCCGCTCGAAGCCGAAGTCGCCGGCCAGGCCGCAGCAGCCGCCGCTCAGGTCGCCGGTGAGGCCCGCGGCGGCGCGCAGCCGGCGGTCGGCCGTGTCGCCGAGGACCGCGTGCTGGTGGCAGTGGGTCTGGCCGGCGACGGGGCGGTCCAGGGCCGGCGGGGTCCAGTCCGGTGCGTACTGTTCCAGGGTCTCCGCGAACGTGCGGACGCGGGCCGCCAGTTGTGCCGCGCGGGGGTCGTCGTGCAGGAGTTCCGGGGCGTCCGTGCGCAGGGTCGCCGCGCAGCTCGGCTCCAGGACGACCACCGGGGCGTCGGTGGCGAGCACCGGTTCCATCAGGTCCAGGGTGCGGCGCAGCACCGCGCGGGCGCGGTCGAGCTGACCGGTGGAGATGTACGTCAGGCCGCAGCAGACCCGGCCGCGGCGGGCCGACAGCAGCCGCAGCGCCGAGCGGGAACGCGCGTCCCCCACCGGGCTCCGGGCTCCGGCCAGGCGCAGGGTCGGGGGCAGGGCGACCCGCAGGCCGGCCGCCTCCAGGACCCGTACGGCCGCGCGGCCCACGGAGGGCGAGAGGTGCTCGGTGAAGGTGTCCGGCCAGAGGACCACCAGGGCGCCGCTGTCAGCGGGCACGGCGGCCCGTCGGCCCCGCCACCAGCGGGTGAACGGCTCCCCGGCCAGGCGCGGGATCTCCCGCTCCCCGGCGATCCCGCCCAGCCGTTTCGCCGCCCGCGCGAGCGGGGCCACCGAGGCGCCCGCGTTGATCAGCGCCGCCGACCTGGTGCGCGCCACCCAGCCCAGCCACAGCGGCAGCCGGCCCATCGCGTAGTGGGCGGCGGGGCGGCGGCGGCCGGCGTAGTGGTGGTGGAGGAACTCCGCCTTGTAGGTGGCCATGTCGACCCCGACCGGGCAGTCCGAACGGCAGCCCTTGCAGGACAGGCACAGGTCCAGCGCGTCCCGTACCTCCGTGGACCGCCAGCCGTCGGTCACCAGCTCGCCGGCGAGCATCTCGTGCAGCAGCCGGGCGCGCCCGCGCGTGGAGTGCTCCTCCTGGCCCGTGGCCCGGAACGAGGGGCACATCACCGCCGGTCCCGACACCGACTCCGTACGGCACTTGGCGACGCCCACGCAGCGGCGGACCGCCGCGGAGAAGTCGCCGCCGTCGGCGGGGTAGCCGAAGGCGACGTCCACCGGTTCGCGCGGCAGGACGGCGAAGCGGAGGTTCGCGTCCAGAGGCTCGGGGCGCACCAGCATCCCCGGGTTGAGCAGGTCGTCCGGGTCCCAGACGCCCTTCACGCGCTCGAAGAGGGCCACCATTTCCGGGCCGTACATGCGCGGCAGCAGCTCCGCGCGCGCCTGCCCGTCGCCGTGCTCGCCGGACAGCGAGCCGCCGTGGGCCACGACCAGGTCGGCGAGCTCCCCGGAGAAGGTGCGGAAGCGGGCGATGCCCGGTTCCGTCAGCAGGTCGAAGTCGATCCGGACGTGGATGCAGCCGTCCCCGAAGTGCCCGTACGGCGCCCCGCGCAGCCCGTGGGCGGCCAGCAGCCCCCGGAAGTCCCGCAGGTACGCGCCGAGCCGGGCGGGCGGCACCGCGCAGTCCTCCCAGCCCGGCCAGGCCTCCGTCCCGTCCGGCATCCGGGTCGCCGTGCCGCTCGCGTCCTCCCGGATCCGCCACAGGACGCGCTGCCGGGCCGGGTCGGTCACCACCAGGGAGTCGACGACGTCCGCCGCGCGGACGATCGTCTCCGCACGCGCACGCGCCTCGCCCTCCGTGTCCCCGCCCGTCTCGACGAACAGCCAGGCGCCACCGCGCGGGAGGTCCACCGAGGCCGGCACCAGGTCCGCCGCCATGCCCTCCACGGTCAGCGGGCGGTGCGCCAGCAGTCCGGCCGCGGCCTCGGCGGCGCCGCTCTCGTCGGCGTACGCCAGCACGGCGAGCGCCCGCGCGCGGGGGGCACGCACCAGCTCCACCACCGCCTCCGTCAGCACGCCGAGTGTGCCCTCGGAGCCGCAGAAGGAGCGGGCGACGTCGGCGCCCCTCTCGGGCAGCAGGGCGTCCAGGGCGTATCCGGAGATGCGGCGGGGCAGCTCGGGGAAGCCGGTGCGCAGGCGGGCGAGTTCGCCCTCCACCAGCTCCCGCAGTCCCGCCGGGGCCCCGGCCCACCCCGGTCCGGGCCGCAGCCGCTCCCCGCGCGGGGTGATCACCGACAGTTCCCGCACGTTGTCCGCCGTCGTCCCCCAGGCGACCGAGTGGGAGCCGCAGGAGTTGTTGCCGATCATGCCGCCGAGGGTGCAGCGGCTGTGCGTGGAGGGGTCGGGGCCGAAGCGCAGCCCGTGCGGGGCGGCGGCCTCCTGGAGCCGGTCGAGGACGAGGCCGGGCTGGACGACGGCCGTGCGGGTCTCCGGGTCGAGGGAGAGCAGCCGGTTCATGTGCCGGGTGAGGTCGAGCACCACGCCGGTGCCGGTCGCCTGGCCCGCGATCGACGTGCCGCCGCCGCGCGGCACCACGGGGACGCCGTGCTCCCGGCAGACGGCGAGAGTCGCCGCCACGTCGTCGGCGTCCCGCGGCGACACCACGCCCAGCGGCACCCGGCGGTAGTTGGAGGCGTCCATGGTGGTCAGCGCCCGCGCGGTGACGCCGAAGTCCACCTCGCCGCGCACCCCCGCGCGCAGTCCGGCCCGCAGTTCCCGGAGATCCGTCATGCCCCCAGGATGCCCCCGGAACGGGCGGGACACCGGGCGACGGCGCCCACCCCGCGCGGCGCACGGGGGCGGGGTCGCCGGGGGAGCCGATTCCCTCAGGA
Source organism: Streptomyces sp. NPDC004051 (assembly GCF_053604275.1). Lineage (NCBI taxonomy): Bacteria > Bacillati > Actinomycetota > Actinomycetes > Kitasatosporales > Streptomycetaceae > Streptomyces > Streptomyces sp. NPDC004051. Next base: position 129,447 of record NZ_JBSGHG010000005.1, read on the forward strand.
GTGACTCAAATCCCAAGAACGAGACCGGAATCTTCCCAAGCAGATCACGAACTTGCATATAGTGACCGCGAGTTGCGCGCGGTTGTCGGCCCTCGTTCCGGAAGCGACCCCGAAACCGGGTCCGGCGACCCCATCGACCACTCGAGGACCGCGCGGACAACCCGCGCAGACAGCACGCGCAGACAGCACGTGCGGACGGACGACACGTGCAGACGACACGGGCAGACGACGGCGTATGCCCGGCGGACCCGACCGAGGACCCGACCGAGGACCCTGATTGATGACCTCCCCCCTGCTCCCCGGCGACCGCCCCACCCCCCGCAGCCTGCTGCCCGTACCCCTGCTCGCCGCGGCGCTCTCCGCGATCGGGGTCGTCGTCGCGGTGCTCCTGGGGCCGGCCTCCGCGCGCGCCGTCCTCACGGCGGCCGGAGTGATCGCCGCCCTGCTGCTGTGCGCGGCCGTCACCTGGGCCACCCACGCCGCCCTGACGGCGCGGGCGCTCCGCGGGCGGCTGGAGGAGGTCTCCCAGGACGTCGGCCGGCTGCTCCAGGAGCGCGCCCGGCAGGCGGAGGAGGCCCGCCGCCAGCACGAGCGGCTGACCGGTGAACTCACCCGGGAGCGGGCCCGGTTGTCGGCCGACCTGGACCAGGAGCGGGACCGCCTCGCGAAGTCCGTGGCGGCGGAGCGCGAGCGCCTCAACGAGCAGCACGCCACCGCCACGGCCCGGTCGGCGCAGGAGCACACCGCCGAGCGGGCACGGCTCACCCAGGAGCACACCGCCGAACGGGCCCGCCTGACCGACGCCCACGCCGCCGAACTCACCCGGCTGAGGGAGGAGCACGCCGCCGAGCTCTCCCGGCTCGCCGACGAGCACGCCGGGGAACTGCGCCGGCGCGCCGAGGAACACGACGCCCGCACCGCCCACCTGGTCCAGCAGCACGCCGACGAGCGCGACCGGCTCGACGCGGAACTCAAGCGGATCGGCGAGGAGCGGGACCGGCTGTCCCAGGACCGGGACCGGCACATCGGGGAGAACGCGCGGCTGGCCGTCCGGCTGCGCGAGGCCGACAGCGCCCGCGCCGCCGCGCTGTCCGCGACGGCCAACGCGGCCGGCCGAATGCAGGCCCTGTCCACCGGCATGCTCGCGGACCTGCGCGCGATGGAGGACAAGCACCACGACGAGGAGGTCCTCGCCGACCTCCTCCACCTCGACCACCGCACCGCGCAGGCGGGCAGGCTCGCCGACTCCGTCGCCGTCCTCACCGGCGCCCGCTCGGGCCGCCGCTGGGCCCGGCCGATCCGCATGGAGTCGATCCTGCGCGGCGCCATGGGCAGGATCAGCGGCTACCGGCGCGTCCGCGTCCACTCCGCCGCCGACACCGCCGTCGCCGGGCACGCCGCCGAGGGCGTGATGCACGCGCTCGCCGAACTCCTCGACAACGCGGCCAACTTCTCGCCGCCGACCGCCGAGGTCCACGTCTACGTGGAGGAGGTGCCGGCCGGTGTCATCGTCTCCGTCGAGGACAGCGGGCTCGTCATGGGCGAGGCCCAGCTGCGGCGCGCCGAGCGTGCCGTCTCCGGCGAGACCAGCGGGCTCGGCGGCCTCACCGGCACCCGGCTCGGACTCGCCGTGGTGGGCCGGCTGGCCCGGCGCTACGGCCTCCGGGTCTCCTACCGGCCCTCGGCCCGCGGCGGCACGGGCGTACTGATGCTCGTGCCCCAGGACATCCTGGTATCGCCGGACACGCCCCACACCCCGCCCGCCGACGCCCCCGCCCGCACCGAAGCCCCCACCCGTCCCGCACGGCCCGCTTCAGCGGCTTCCGCCAGGCCGTCCGCGTCGGGACTCCCCCAGCGCCACGGCGCCCGCCCGGCCGAGGCGCCGGCCGCCCACCCCGCCGACGCCACCGCCCCGCCGGAAACGGACCCCGCGGCCACCTCGGCCACTTCGGCCCCCGCCGGCCACTCGTACGCGGCACACCGCGCCGGAGCCGACCTCGACCCCGACCCGGTGCCCACCCACGAGTCCCCGGACCGGCACACGGACCCGAGCCCGACCACAGACACAGACACAGACACAGACACAGGCACGGACGCCTCCGCGCCGGACGCGCCCCCGCTCGGCCTCCCGCGCCGCCGCCGTGGCCGCACCCTCGCCGAGGCCGAACGCACCCGGAGCACCGGGGCCCGCGCCACCGCCCCTCGTCCCGCGCCGCCCACCGCCGAGGAGACGAGGGCCCGCACGGCCCGCTTCAGCAGCTTCCGCCGGGCCGTCCGCGTCACCGCCCCGGACGACACGGCGACCTGCCCGGAAGCAGCACCCCGCACAGAAACGGACACAGGCACGAGCACCAGCACCAGCACGGAAAGAGGCACCGGCACCGGCACCGGCACCGGCGCGGACACCGACACCGGAACCGGCACCGGCGCAAGCACCACCCCCCTCGACACCCACCCCTCGACCCCCACCCCCGTAACACCGGAAGGCGACACCACCTCATGACCGGCACGACGACCGCCGACGAGAAGCTCACCTGGCTGATAGAAGGCCTGTTGGAGCGCACGCCGGGCGCGCGGCACGCGCTCGTGCTGTCCAGGGACGGCCTGAAACTGTGCCGCACCCCCGAGCTCTCCGCCGACCAGGCCGACCAGCTCGCCGCGATCGCCGCGGGCATCCAGTCCCTGTCGCACGGCGCGTCCGTGGAGTTCGGCGACGGCAGCGGAGGCGTCAGGTCGGCGATGACCGAGTTCTACGGCGGCGTGCTGTTCATCGTGGAGGCCGGCCAGGGCGCGCACCTGGCCGTCATCACCGACGAGGACGCCGACGCCGGGCTCATCGGGCACAACATGAGCGAGCTGGTGGAGCAGCTCGGGGAGCACCTGACCGCGCCGCCGCGCACCTCATGAGCAGGCCGGGCAGGGACGACGCCCCCGACCGGCTCTACACCGTCACCGGCGGACGCAGCCGGTCCGGGGCCGACAACCCCTTCGACCTGGTGACCCTGGTCGTCGCCGAATGCGATCCGGTGCCGGGCATGCAGTCCGAGCACGCCGCGATCCTGCGGCTGACCGAACGGCCCACGGCGGTCGTGGAGATCGCGGCCGAGCTGAAGCTGCCGGTGAGCATCACCCGCATCCTGCTCGCCGACCTCCAGGCGGCGGGGCGCGTCAGCGCCCGCCACCCCCGCCACCAGGCCGCCGTACCCGACCCCGACATCCTGGAGCAGGTGCTCGTTGGACTCCGCAACCTCTGAGACGCGTACACCGCTGGACGCGTCGGCCGACAACGGCCTCAAGATCGTGGTCGTGGGCGGCTTCGGCGCCGGCAAGACGACGATGGTCCGCTCGGTGAGCGAGATACGTCCCCTCAACACCGAGGAGACGATGACCCGGGCCGGGGAGGCCGTCGACGACGTCAGCGCGGTGAGCGGCAAGACCGCGACCACCGTCGCCTTCGACTTCGGCCGCATCACCCTGGACCGGCGCAATGTGCTGTACCTGTTCGGGGCGCCCGGCCAGGAACGCTTCTGGTTCCTGTGGGACCGGCTGTTCTCCGGCACCCTGGGCGCGGTCGTCCTGGTCGACACCCGGCGCATCGACGAGTCCTGGTACGCCATCGACCGGCTGGAGAAGCACGGCACGCCGTTCATCGTGGCCTGCAACGACTTCGGCGGCCCCGCCTTCGCCCCGGAGCAGATCCGCGAGGCCCTCGACCTCGACCCGCACGTCCCGCTCATCACCTGCGACGCGCGGTCCCGGGAGTCCAGCAAGCTGGTGCTGATCACGCTGGTGGAGCACATCCAGGCCCGCTACGCCGACCCGGCCCGAGCCCCCCGTCAGGAGCTGGTGTGAGCCCCGCCCCCGCGTCCCCGGCCGCCCCCGTCGCCCTCAGCGGGCCCCTGCTCCAGGACGACCCGGCCAGGGTGTACCGGGAGATGCGGCGCGACCACGGCAGCGTGGTCCCGGTGCTGCTCGACGGCGACGTACCGGCCTGGCTGGTGCTCGGCTACCGCGAACTGCACCAGGTCACCGGCGACCCGGTGCTGTTCAGCCGCGACTCCGACCTGTGGAGCCAGTGGGAGAACATCCCCGACGACTGGCCGCTGCTGCCGATGATCGGCCGCAAGCAGCCCTCCATCCTCTACACCGTCGGCGAGCGGCACCGCGAACGGGCCGCGATGCTGGTGCACGCGCTGGAGGCGGTGGACCCGTTCGAACTGCGCGGCTACGCCGAGAAGTTCGCCGACGAGCTGATCGACGGCATCTGCCCCGCGGGCACCGCCGACATCATCGGCGAGTTCGCGATGCTGCTGCCGGTGCGCGTACTGGCCCGGCTCTACGGCTTCTCCGACGAGCAGGGGCCGGCCCTGGTCACCGCCCTCAACGACATGATCGACGGGCGGGAACGGGCGCTGGCGGGCCAGGCCCACCTGTTCACGTCGATGACCGAACTGGTGGCCGCCCGCGGGAAGGAGCCCGCCGAGGACGTGGCGTCGCGGATGCTCGCCGACACCTCCGGGTTCACCGACGAGGAGATCGTCCAGGACCTGATGGTGATGATGGCGGCCGGGCACCAGCCGACCGCCGACTGGATCGGCAACTCCCTGCACCTGATGCTGACGGACAACCGGTTCGCCGCGTCCCTGTTCGGCGGCCGCAACAGCGTCGCCGAGGCGATGAACGAGGTGCTGTGGGAGGACACCCCCACCCAGAACGTGGCCGGCCGCTGGGCCTCCCGCGACACCCAGCTGGGCGGCCGCCGCATCCGCGCCGGCGACATGCTGCTCCTGGGCCTCCAGGGCGCCAACTCCGATCCCCAGGTGCGCACCGACGGCTCCGCCCTGACCGGCGGGAACGGCGCGCACTTCTCCTTCGGGCACGGGGAGCACCGGTGCCCGTTCCCGGCTCAGGAGATCGCCGAGGTGATCGCGCGGACCGGCATCGAGGTCGTCCTGGACCGGCTGCCGGACATCGACCTCGCGGTGCCGGCCGCGTCCCTGACCCGCCGCCCCTCGCCGTGGCTGCGCGGGCTGTCCGAACTTCCGGTCACGTTCACACCCACTCCCGCCCTTGGAGGCAGAATCAGATGACGGCTGCTGGTACGGACTCTCCCACCACCGCGACGGACACCGGCCAGACCCCCATCCACCTCGACCCGTTCGTCTCCGACCTGGAGGCGGAGAGCGCGGCACTGCGGGCCGCCGGGCCCCTCGCACGCGTGGTGCTGCCGGGCGACGTACCGGTGTGGGCGGTCACGCACCACGCCGAGGCGAAGAAGCTGCTCACCGACCCCCGGCTGGTGAAGGACATCAACGTCTGGGGCGCCTGGCGGCGCGGCGAGATCGCCCCCGACTGGCCGCTGATCGGACTGGCCAACCCGCCCCGCTCCATGCTCACCGTGGACGGCGCCGACCACCGCCGTCTGCGCACCCTGGTCGCCCAGGCGCTCACCCCGCGCCGGGTGGAGCAGATGCGCGGCCGGATCACGGAGCTGACCGAGGGCCTGCTGGACAAGGTGGCCGCGGAGCCGGGCGAGACGGTCGACCTGAAGGCCCTGTTCGCCTACCCGCTGCCGATGTACGTGGTCGCCGACCTGATGGGGCTCGCCGAGGAGCGGCTGCCGCGGCTGAAGGTGCTGTTCGAGAAGTTCTTCTCGACGCAGACCCCGCCGGAGGAGGTCATCGCGACGCTGACCGAACTGGCGCAGATCATGGCCGAGACGGTCGCGCACAAGCGGGAGAACCCCGGCGACGACCTGACCTCCGCGCTCATCCAGGCGTCCGAGGACGGCAGCCGGCTCACCGACCAGGAGATCGTCTCCACGCTCCAGCTGATGATCGCGGCCGGTCACGAGACGACGATCTCCCTCATCGTCAACGCGGTGGTCAACCTCTCCCTCCACCCCGAGCAGCGCGAGCTGGTGCTGTCCGGCGAGGCGGACTGGTCGGCGGTGATCGAGGAGACCCTGCGGTACTCCACGCCCACCTCCCACGTGCTGATCCGGTTCGCCACCGAGGACGTACCGGTCGGTGACGAGGTCCTGCCCGCCGGGGAGGCGCTGATCGTGTCGTACGCCGCGATCGGCCGCGACGAGCAGGCCCACGGCCCCACCGCCGGCGCCTTCGACATCACCCGCGAGACCGCCAACCGCCACATCTCCTTCGGCCACGGCCCGCACGTGTGCCCCGGCGCGGCCCTCTCCCGCCTGGAGGCGGGCGTCGCCCTGCCGGCCCTGTACGCGCGATTCCCGAAGCTGGACCTGGCGGTCCCGGCGACCGAACTCCGCAACAAGCCGGTGGTCACCCAGAACGACCTGTACGAACTGCCGGTGACCCTCGGCGGCTGACCTTTCCGGGCCGGCTTTCGAGGCGGCTTTCGAGGCGACTTCAAGGCGGCGGAACGGGGACTCGACCCCGTCCCGCCGCCCCACCCGCCCTGCCCCGGCCCTCCTTCCCCCACCGGCTGATCCGTGTCTCAGCCGACGGACGAGATTGCACCCGGGTTTCCCGGAGCCGCTAGGCTCCTTCCGTGGCTGAGATCCGGATTCCTGCTGACATCAAGCCCGCCGACGGTCGTTTCGGCGCGGGTCCCTCCAAGGTGCGGACGGAGGCACTGGACGCGCTGGCCGCGACCGGCACGTCCCTGCTGGGCACCTCCCACCGCCAGGCCCCGGTGAAGAACCTGGTCGGCGAGGTGCGCGAGGGCATCCGTGAGCTGTTCCAGCTCCCCGAGGGCTACGAGGTCGTCCTCGGCAACGGCGGCTCCACCGCGTTCTGGGACGTCGCGACCCACGGCCTGATCGAGAACAAGTCGCAGCACCTCACCTTCGGCGAGTTCAGCTCCAAGTTCGCCAAGGCGGCCAAGCTCGCCCCCTGGCTCGCCGAGCCGACCGTCGTCTCCGCCGACCCCGGCACGCACCCCGAGCCGGTCGCCGAGGCGGGCGTGGACGTCTACGCCTTCACCCACAACGAGACCTCCACCGGTGTCGCCATGCCCGTCAAGCGGGTGCCCGGCGCCGACGAGGGCTCCCTGGTCCTCGTGGACGCCACGTCCGGCGCCGGCGGCCTGCCCGTCGACATCGCCGAGACGGACGTCTACTACTTCGCCCCGCAGAAGTCCTTCGCCTCCGAGGGCGGCCTGTGGATCGGCGTCTTCTCCCCGGCCGCCATCGAGCGTGCCGAGCGCATCCACGCGTCCGGCCGCCACATCCCGGAGTTCTTCTCGCTGCCCACGGCGATCGACAACTCCCGCAAGAACCAGACGTACAACACCCCGGCCCTGTCCACCCTCTTCCTCCTCAACGAGCAGCTGAAGTGGATCAACGGCCAGGGCGGCCTCGCCTGGTCCACGGCCCGTACGAAGGACTCCTCGACCCGCCTGTACGCGTGGGCGGACGAATCGAAGTACGCCACCCCGTTCGTCACCGACCCGGCCAAGCGCTCCCAGGTCATCGGCACCATCGACTTCACGGACGAGATCGACGCCGCCGCGATCGCCAAGGTCCTGCGCGCCAACGGCATCGTCGACACCGAGCCCTACCGCAAGCTCGGCCGCAACCAGCTCCGCGTCGCCATGTTCCCGGCCGTCGACCCGGCGGACGTCGAGGCCCTGACGAAGTGCGTCGACTACGTCATCGAGCAGCTCTGACCGCTCCCCGCACGACGATGAAGGGCGCCCGGTGGATCACCACCGGGCGCCCTTCGTGCACACGACGCCTATGCGAACCGACCGAGAAAGGCCTGCCGGCTCTCACGCGAGACGGAGAGCGCTCGCACCCCCGTCGACTCCGTGAGGCGCTCGCCCGACGCCGCGGGTCCGGAGACGAGTGCTGTGGCGAAAACCGTGAGCAATCGGCGGGCATGTGTCACTCAAGCGCTCAAACGAGCGGCATCAGGACAGCAACAGCCAAAGTGCTCACACCTTCCAGCACGCAGGACGACCGGGACGGTGCGGGCGTTCCGTGTATGCCTGCGCGCCCGCCGCTGCGTCGGGTCCTCTCCGGGTAGACCACTCATTGCTCCGGCTTCGGGGTGGCGTCGGGCCGCAGGAAGCGGTGGAGGATCAGGCGCAGGGTGGGGAGCTGGGCGGCCGGGTCGAAGGACGGGTCGGTGGCGGCGCTGGTGTAGAGGGCGGCGACGAGGGCCATGACCCATGCCGCGGTGCCGTCCGGGTCCAGAGCGGGGTCGATCTGGCCTGCCGCAGCCGCGTTGTGCAGCAGGGTGACGATGGTGGACTGCTCCTCGTCGTTGTCGCGGCTCAGCAGCGCTTCGAGCTCGGGGTCGCGGTAAGCCTGGACCATCGCTTCCATGACGAGGGCGGGGACCAGCGGCTCCATGGCGGGGGCGGCGAGAAGGTCCACGGTGTCGAGGAGGGCGGCCCACGGGTCGTCGGCGGTGCGGGCGGCGGCGAGACGCTCGGCCTTGGTGGCGCCGTCGCCCTCGTCGTCCTCGAAGACGGCGTGGAAGATCGCGCGCTTGTTGGGGAAGTAGTGGAACAGGTTGCCCGCGCTCATGCCGGCGGCCTTGCAGATCTCCGCCGTGGTGGTGCGCTCGAAGCCTTTGGCGGCGAAGAGTTCGGCCGCGGCGTTGATGATGTGCCGGCGCCGCGCCTGGTGCCTGGCCGGGTCGACTGTCCTCATCAGGGCCTCTTTCCGGTCAACTCTCGACTCCGGTCTCGGACGGATATTAATAGACCGAGTGCTCGGTCTATTATTGCGTGACGCAGGAAGTGAGGGGGAGTCATGGACATGCGCAAGGGAACAGGGCGAGAGCCGCAGGGGGATCGGCTCACCGTGCTCGGCCAGCCGGCTTTGGACATCGCGTGCCTTTATGCCGCTTTCGTGCTGGTGGGGGCGGGCGTCGGCTGGCTCGTCGACTTCCTGGCCGACTGGCTGGTGACACTGCCCTGGGCGCCGCTGCAGGGACCGGCCGAGTTGGTCGCGCTCCTCCCCGCCCCGGTACTGCCCGCCGCGGGCGCGGTGGCAGGGCTGGCCCTCGGGCTTGTTGCCCAGCACGAGCAGTTGGGGATTCGCCTGTCGGACGATCGCGTTGCGCTCACACGCAAGGGACGGGAACAGGAGTTCCCGCACGACGCCGTCGCCACAGTGTTCCGGGACGGCAAGCAACTCGTTCTGCTCGGTCACGACGGTGGCGAACTCACCCGGCAGGAGTGCGACCTGGACACCGGCCGCGTTGCCGAGGCCTTCACCGAGCACGGCTATGCGTGGGCGGACGTCGATCCGCACCAGGACGAGTTCCGCCGCTGGGTCCCGGGTGCTCCCGGCCTCCCGGAGGGCGCGAACGCCATCCTCAAGGCCCGCCAGGAGTCGTTGGAGAAGAAGGGCCCCTCCGACGGGGGCGTTCGAGAACTCCGCGAGGAACTGGCCCGTCTCGGCATCGTGGTGCGGGACGAGAAACGACGTCAGTACTGGAGGACCTTCCAAAAAGCAGGTCCGGCCGCAGAATGAAGGGGCACCCGGGCGACCGACTGGGGCCTCGCCCGCGATGGTGTCCCGCCGGGCGGCGCAGGGGGATCGCCGCGGCCCCGACGCCGTGGGCCGAAGACGAATGCCTTACCGAAAACCGTGAGCAGTCGGCGGGCATGTGTCACGAGAGCGCTCGAACGAGCGGCATCAGGACAGTGGCAGCCAAAGTGCTCACGCTTTGGGGGCGGTGCACCCTCTCCGGGGCGCGGACGCGTGCCCGGCCTCGTACACGTCGAGACCGCCGTCCCACCGGGTGAGATTTACTCGCTCCGCTCATACTCCGGGCGGCGACTGGCCGGCCGAGGGTGGACGACCGGCAGGTCATCAACGGAATGATCCACCTCGAACGACCCTCCTCTTCTTTCCTGGCCCTGGTGACCTGCCTCCCGGGCCACCGACACCTGGAACTCCGGTGCTCTCCGGCACAGCGGGGGCTGCCGACATGGTCGGCTATGCCGCCTTCCATCACCTGGGACTCACCCATCCCGAAGTGTGGCCCAAGATGAATCCAGTGGGGGCCATGTCGAAGTCCTACCGGCGACTGTCGCAGCACTGGCTCCCTGGCCACGGCACCGATGGCATCGTCTGGCTCGATGCGGACAGCGCCCAGAAACGCAGAAACCCCCGGCATGCCGGGGGCCCACGAGAGCAAGATCCTTTGAGTGCCCTCTAGAGAGCACATAGGACCTTGCCACATCAGTTTCGCATCCCCTACGCCTGACAGCAAGCCATTCAGCCGTCGCGTGGACGTTCAGCCGAAAATTCCCTATTCACGGCGGCATGCCCAGGTGCGACCCGCACACAGGGCAGGGGCCCAGCACTGTGTGCGGGTCACTGCGCCGGGCCCCTGATCACACGCCGCTCACGTCGCCGTGCACGTCGCGCTCGGTACGCTTCCGCCGCCGGGGGCGCCGCCGAAGCCGAAGCTCGCCGAACCGCCCGTCGGGACCGCGCCGTTGTGGGTGGCGTTGGTCGCGGTGACGGTCGTACCGGACTGGGTGTACGAGGCGTTCCACAGGGTGGTGACCCGCTGGGAGCCGCTCCAGGCCCACGTCACCTTCCAGGACTTCAGCGGAACCGTCCCGGTGTTGGTGACTTTCACCTCGGCGTTGAAGCCGCCGCCCCAGTCGCTGCTGACGGTGTAGGCGGCACTGCACGCGGGCCCGTCGCCCCCGGGATCACCCGGGCCGCCGGGGCCTCCCGGACCACCGGGGTCACCCGCCGGGAACCCCGGCGCCTTGATGTCTGCGAGGTAGCCGTCCTTGGCCGTGTCCACGGTCGTCCAGTCGTCCTTCAGGATGCCCCCGGTGTCCCCGGAGTTTGGGTTCCAGGACCAGAGGGTCCAGTGGAAGCTGTCGGTGCCGTGCTCCGAGGTCGACCTCAGGTACGTCACCAGTGCGGACAGCCACCGCTGGTCCACGCCCGACTGGAGCGTCGTACCGAACTCGCCGAGCCAGACCGGGGCGATGTCCTGCTTGAAGATGTAGCCCCAGTACTTGTCCCAGATGCCCGGCATGTTGGCGGGGAACGACGGGTCCTCGAACCAGGGCTGCCGGCCCACACTCGTGGCGTAGTCGTGGGCGGAGTAGACGAGTCGGTTCGGCACGTTCAGGCGGACCGGGTGCTCGGCGACGCCCATCAGGTTGCCGCCCCACCAGCCGTTGACCCCGTTGTACGACTGCACGTCCTCGACGAAGACCAGCAGTTCGGGGTTGACGGACAGCACCGCGTTGCCGGCCCGCTCGGCGGCCAGCCGCCAGTCCCTCGCCGTGTCGCCGCAGCCCCAACAGGCGGGGTCGTGTGGCTCGTTGTGCAGGTCGATGCCGATGACGGTCGGATCACCCTGGTAACGGGCCGCGAGTGCCTTGAGGTTGGCGATCCACGTCGACTCGGGGACGGCGGAGGTGTACCAGAGCGCGGACTGCCCGGCCGCGTCCGGGCGGTGCCGGTCGAGCACGACCTTCAGGCCCGACTGCCCCGCGTACGCCACGATCCTGTCCATGACCTGGAGCGAAGTAAGGCCGCGCAGGTCGGTGTTGATGCCGTCGTGGCTGATGCTGTCGGGCATGGCGCCCGGCTTGAGGGCGTCGTCGAGGTCGCGGACCGGGACGGGCTCGGCGCGCTCTCCATGCGCCGGATCGCCACCGAGCTCGGCACCGGCACGATGTCCCTGTACCGCTACGTTCCCGGCAAGGCCGAGCTGCTCGACCTGATGCTGGACCGCGTGCAGCGCCCGTCGGAGGACCCCGCCGACTTCGGCGACGGCGGCTGGCGCACCGCCCTGGAAGCCCTGGGCCGCGCCACCCTCGCCCTGTACCGCCGCCACCCCTGGCTGCTGGAGGTCAACCAGTCCCGCCCGATCCTCGGCCCGAACGCGCTCGACGGCATGGAGAAGGTGCTCGCCCGGATCAAGCCGATGGGCCTGTCCGATCCCGAGCTGGTGTCGGTGATCATCATGATCGACGGGTACGTCGCCGGGGCCGCCCGCACCCAGCGGTACGGGGCGGAGGCCGAGCGCCGCACCGGGCTGACGGACGCGCAGTTCTGGGAGGCCCAGCGGCCGACGCTGGAGAAGGCCATGCTCAGCGGGCGCTACCCCGTCCTGGCCTCCCTCTCCGAGGACACCTTCGGCCCCGACTTCGACCACTTCGAGTTCGGGCTGCAGCGCCTCCTGGACGGGCTGGAGGTGCTGGTCCGCCGACGTGCCACCGGATGACAGACCGGCGGATCGGTGTCTGGATGGAGGTATGACCGCCTCGCACACCCACCCGGAACGCACCGCCCGCCCGGAGCTGGCGGACTTCGCCGGGCAGTGGGCGGTGCTGCTCACCAGCCACCGCGGGAACGGCACGGGCGTGGGCACCGCCGTGAACCTCGCCGTGGAGGGCGACCACGCCTACTTCCGCACCCCGGGCAAGGCCAAGAAGGTCAGACGCCTGCGCCTCGATCCGCTGGTGGAGCTGGCCCCCGCCACCCCCGACGGCAAGCCGGTCGGACCGGAGATGCGTGCCCGGGCCCGGCTGCTGAACCAGGGGAGCAGGGAGGACCGGCACGCGGCACGGCTGCTGCGGCGCAAGTACCCGGTCGTGCAGGGCGTCCTGGTCCCGCTCGCCCACCGGCTGACGCGGACGCGGACGCTCCACTACGAGGTGCGGAGGGCGCCCACGGACGGCGCCGCGTGACCGCCCGCCGGTTCAGCCCCTCCGGCGCCGGCGCCCCAGCCCGAACAGGGCCGCGCAGACGACCGCCACGGCGGCCACGGCACCGATCGTGAGGCCGTCACCGGACCCGGCACCGCCCTCCGGGCCCTCGTCCCCCGCCTGCGAGCCCTCGCCCGAGGAGCCCGAGGCACCCGAGGAGGACGCCGACCCCGAGCCGCCCCCGCCGGGTGCCTCCCGGGCCTCGACCGGGCTCTGCTCGCCCTCGCTCCCGTACATCAGCCGGGAGCCGTCGGCGGAGTAGCTGACGGACTCGCCCTGCGCCTGGAGCGGCACGCTGAGCCGCCCCTTGCGCTCGATCTTCCCGTCCCGGGCGTCGTCCCACGCGTAGTGGATCCCGCCGAAGTACCCGCGTACCGCGAGCTGCCGGCCGTCCGGGGAGAACGCGGCGTCGGTGGCCCACAGCTCGACGGGCGCGACGGGCTCGAAGACGTTGCCGCCCGAGGCGGAGAGTTCGGCCGGCCCCTCGTACAGGTGCCCGCCCTCCTCCTTCTTGTCGATGATGTAGACGCGCCCGGTCTTCGGGTGCACGACGAGGGACTCGGCGTCGCGGGCCCCGTCGGAGTACGTCACGACGTACTGCGTGGCCCGCACGGTCTGGTCCCGCAGCTCCTTCGGCTCGGGCAGCTCGTAGATCCACACGTGCGGCCAGGTGCCGCCGAGGTTGTCGCCGATGTCGCCGACGAAGATCCGGTTGTCCGGCCCGATGGAGATCGCCTCGACGTCCCGGGGCTCGCCGATGCCGGTGAGGGTGATCCGGGCGACGGTGTCACCGGTGGCGCTGTCGACGGCGTAGAGGTAGGGGCCGTCGTCGCTGTCGTTGTGGGTCCAGTAGACGCCCGGGTGGAGGCGGGAGGCGGCGAGACCGCTGGACTCGGTGATGCGCGGGTCCTTGATCGTGAACCCCTCGTCGTCGCCGGCTGCGAAGGCGGGGGCGGCGGGGGCGGTGAGCACGGCGGACGCCCCGAGGAGAAGGGCCGCGGCGAGCAGGGCGGAGGGTCGGCGCATGGCCCAAGACTGCCATCCCGCCGCCGACTTCACCGCAGGTGGTCGGTCTCACATCGCGGCGGCCGGACTGATCGACGATGATGATCGGGTGCTCAGGTTCATGCCCGTCGGCGACTCGATGACCATCGGGAGCGCGGGTGAACACACCTGGCGCTACCGCCTGTGGCAGCACCTGTGCACGGAGTACGGCGGCCCCTTCACCTTCGTCGGCCCGCGCGAGACGCTGCACGACCAGGCGACGGACGCCCCCACCTCGTACGCCTACGCCGAGCCCGACTTCCCCCGGGCCCACCTGGCCGGCTGGGGCGAGGGCTGGCAGCACATGGCGCCGCTGATCGGTGAGAGCGTCCGGTCCCACCGGGCCGACGTGCTCCTGGTCTCCCTGGGCCTGATCGACCTCGGCTTCTACACGAACGCCGAGCAGACCGCGGACAACGTCCGCGCCTTCGTCGCCGGGGCGCGGGCGGCCAACCGCCGCGTCCGGCTGGTCCTGCTCCCGGTGATACCGAACATCCGCGCGGAGGCCGACCCGTCCTTCGCCACCGAGGTCACCCGCTTCAACGAGCTGCTCGCGAAGACGGCCGCCGACCTCGACACCCCGGGCTCCCCGCTCCTCCTGGCCGCCGTCCCGCCGTCGTACGACATCCACACCGACACCTACGACGGCACCCACCCCAACGCGACCGGCGAACACAAGATCGCGGGGGCCTTCGCGGAGGCGATGTACGAGGGCTGGGAGCTGGGCGGGCCCTACGAGGCGTCCTCCGCGCCGTAGCCGTCGCCCGGCGGCATATGCACTCCACCCCGTGTCCCGGTCACCGTGCGTATCGTTGTACCGCGCGGCCGTACTCGTCCGTGGAGCGGCCGGGGAGGAGCGCCACGATGACCGTCCTTGACGACAGGATCACCATGGCCGACAGCAACACGCAGCGCTTGGACGAGTGGTTCGAGCGGCTGGAGCGGATGCCCGTCCCCGAAGGATTCAGGGTCGAGATCGTCGGGGGCAACGTCTACATGACACCGCAGCGGGACACCCATTGGGCAATCATCCGTCGAATCGTACGGGCCGTCGAGGACAGGTTCGGGATGGACGTGCCGGTGTTCTCGGACGTCCGCATCGACTTCCCCGGCCACCAGAACGGCCTCTGCCCCGATGTGGCCGTGCTTCGCGCCTCCGCCGAGAAGGACGACGAAGGCCGCTGGCGCCACGAGGACGTCGAGTTCGTCTTCGAGGTCATCTCCGAGGGCACGGCCGCCAACGACTACGGCCCGAAGAAGACCGCCTACGCGACCGCGGAGGTCCCCCTCTACGTCATCGCCGACCCCTACCGGGGTTGCTGCTACGTCTACACCGACCCCAAGAACGGCGACTACGTCACCAGGACGCGGGTGGACTTCGGCGACGACATCGATCTGACCGGCACGGTGGCGGACCTGAAGGTCGGGACCGGCGACTTCCCCCACGACTGATCCCGGTCCCGTCCTCGCCCACCGCACCGACCTGTTCCTGACCCCCTGGGCCTGATCGATCTCGGCTTCTGCACGAACGCCGAGCAGACCGCGGACCATGTCCACGCCCTCGTCCCGGAGTCGCCGCACCAGGAGTGGGAGCTGGGCGGGCCCCACAAGAACCAGAGCCCTCGAACGATGCTCCGAGGGGAAGCGAGCGCCGAACGATATCAAGTGGCGGCGATTTTGATATCCTCGCCGTGTTGAGCGCTGTCCTCGTCCTGGAGGTTCACATGGCACGAACGGTCATAGACATCGACGACGACAAGCTGGCCGAAGCCGCCGAGATCTTCGGTACCACCACCAAGGTCGCCACGGTGAACGCGGCTCTCGAGGACGCCATCAAGCGCCGGAAGCGGGAGTCGTTCCTGAACTGGCTGGCCGAGGGCGGACTACCCGACCTCACGGGGCCCGTGGAGCAGCCGAGCGACTCGCGGGGAGCCGCGTGACCGGCCGGTACCTGATCGACAAGTCGGCTCTGGCCCGTTATCCGAAGCCGGCGGTCCGCGCCGTCATCGACCCGCTGCACAACGCCGGTCTGCTGGCGGTATGCGGTGCGGTGGAACTCGAGGTCCTGCACAGTGCCCGGTCCAAGGCGGACGCCGAGCGGATCCGCGACGAAATGCGCGGCTTCGACTGGCTGTCGACACCGGACGAAGCCTGGGACCGGGCGATCGAGGTCCAGGCCCTTCTCATCCAGGAGGGGAACTGGAAGGCCCTGTCCGTCTCCGACCTGATCATCGCAGCGACGGCCGAGCGCCACGGCGCCGTTGTCCTGCACTACGACGGCGACTTCGACATGATCGCCTCGGTCACCGGACAGCCGACGGCCTGGGCCGCCCCCGCGGGCACCGCCGACTGATCCCCTTGCATAGAGCGCGCTCCAGGACGTTGGCTTGGTGTTCATGGAGTACACGCAGCTCGGACGCACGGGACTCACGGTCGGTCGGCTCGTCCTCGGGACGATGAACTTCGGTCCGCAGACCGACGAGGCCGACAGCCACACCATCATGGACACGGCGCTGGACGCCGGTATCAATCTCTTCGACACCGCCAACGTGTACGGCTGGGGCGAGAACAAGGGCCGTACCGAGAGCATCATCGGCAACTGGTTCGCCAAGGGCGGCGAGCGGCGCGACAAGGTCGTGCTCGCCACCAAGGTGTACGGGAACATGGGCGCCGACGGTGAGGCGTGGCCCAACCACGACAAGCTCTCCGCGGTGAACATCCGCCGGGCCGTGGACGCCTCACTCAAGCGGCTGCAGACCGACTACATCGACCTCTACCAGTTCCACCACATCGACCGGTCGACGCCGTTCGAGGAGATCTGGCAGGCGATCGACGTCCTGGTCCGGCAGGGGAAGATCCTCTACGTGGGGTCGTCCAACTTCCCCGGGTACAAGATCGCCCAGGCGAACGAGACCGCCGCCCGGCACGGCCGCATGGGCCTGGTCAGCGAGCAGTGCCTGTACAACCTCGTCGAGCGCCGCGCCGAGATGGAGGTCATCCCGGCCGCGCAGGACTACGGGCTCGGGGTCATCCCCTGGTCGCCGCTGCAGGGCGGTCTGCTGGGCGGGGTCCTCAAGAAGGAGGCCACGCAGGGGCGCCGCGCGTCCGGGCGGGCCGCCGAAACGCTCGCCGACCCCGCCGCCCGCGCGCAGATCCAGGCGTACGAGGACCTGCTCGACAAGCACGGCATCGAGCCCGGCGAGGCGGCGCTCGCCTGGCTGCTCACCCGGCCCGGCGTGACGGGGCCGATCGTCGGTCCGCGCACCACCGAGCAGCTGGCGTCGGCGCTGCGGGCGGTCGAGCTGGAGCTGAGCGAGGAGCTGCTGACCTCGCTGGACGAGATCTTCCCGGGCCCGGGGCCGTCCCCGGAGGCCTTCGCCTGGTAGGACGCCGCCCTCCCGGCGGGCACGCCGGGATCGCCGGAGGTGCCTGGCGGCGGGGCTAGTTTCCGAGCGCCGCCGCCACGGCCACCACCACGAACATCAGTACAAGCGCACCGGCCATGATCCGGTTCCGGGTTTTCGGGTCCACGCCCTCGAGCCTAACCGGCCGCCCCGAGTGGGCAGCGCGCGACCACCTCGTAACGGGGCTGCTCGCCCGGCACCCCCGACCTCGGCAGGTTGCTGCGCACCAGCGCCAGCTCGCCCACGGTCCAGGTGCGGCTCCGGAACCGCCCCAGTGCCTCCACGTACGGCCGCACGTCGGCGCCGGTCCGGCTGCGGGCCAGCGTCAGGTGGGCCTTGTAGCGGCGGTGCTCCCCCATCGCCACGCCCGCCCTGCGCCCCGCCGCCTCCGTACGGTCGGCGAGCAGGCTCAGAGTGTGCAGGTCACCGTCCGCCCCGGTCCACAGGGCCCGTCCGTGGCCGAACCGGCCACCGCCGCACAGCGCCAGCTCGAAGGACCCGGTGTGGGATGCGGCCCGCTCCAGGCGGGCGGTCAGCTCGGGGACGAGGGCGTCGTCCACCTCCCCGTAGAAGGCCAGCGTGAAGTGCCAACCCGGAACCCCGGTCCAGCGCAGGGCGTCCGCGCCGGGCAGCCGTCGCAGCTCCTCGGCCTCGACGGCGAGCTCACGGATCACGTCCTCGGGCGGCACCACGGCGGCGAAGAGTCTCATGTCTCCAGTCTCACCGGGGAACGCGTGTACGCCCACGCGTGTCCTGGTCACCGTGCGTATCGTTGTACCGCGCGGCTGCGCCCGTCCGGGGCTCAGCCGGGGAGGAGCGCCACGATGACCGTCCTTGACGACAGGATCAAGATGGCCGACAGCAACGGCGAACCCACCCTCGACATGATGTTCGAGTGGTTGGAGACGATGCCCGTCCCCGAGGGTTACAAGGTCGAAATCGTCGGGGGGAACATCTTCATGGCGCCTCAGCGGGACACCCACTGGGAGATCATCGCGAACATCTACGACCAGCTGCGCGCCGAGTACCCGCGCAAGCGCGTGAAGTCCGACGTCCGCATCGACTACCCGGGGTACCTCAACGGCTTCGCCTCTGATGTCACGTTGATGGCCGAAGGCGCCGACAAGAACGCCAAAGGGCTGTGGAGCTGCGAGGACGTCGAATTCGTCGCTGAGGTGATCTCCAAGAAGACCGGCGCCAACGACTACGGCGCCAAGAAGACCGCCTACGCCACCGCCGGCGTCCCCGTGTACCTGATCGTGGACCCGTACACCGGCGAGTGGCACCTGTACACCCTGCCGAAGGACGGTACGTACCGCGGGGCGGTCCGGCTTCCCTTCGGTGAGGAGGTCGATCTGAGCGGGACGGTCGTCGGGCTGGTGCTCAAGACCGACGAGTTCCCCCGCGACTGATCGCGGGGGAACTCGCCGGGGCAGCGGGTCCGGCCGTCAGGCCGGCGTCGTCAGGCCATCGCCGTCAGCTCTCGTCGCCGCTCCCGCGGTACGAACCGCACCTGGGGGTGGCCGTGGTTCCAGCCGACCGTCAGGCGCAGGTTGCCGACGCGGGCCAGGATCAGGCCGATCACGGCGGCGGCGAGGACCGCGACGGCGCCGCCCATCGCGAAGCCGAGACGGGCGCCGTAGGTGTCGGTGATCCAGCCGACGATCGGGGCGCCGACGGGCGCGCCGCCGAGGAAGACCATCATGTACAGGGCCATGACGCGGCCGCGTACGGCCGGGTCGGTGGACATCTGGATGCTGGTGTTGGTGGTGACGTTGACCGTCATGGCGAACAGGCCGATCGGGATCATGAGCAGGGCGAACAGCCACAGGGTGGGCGCCCCGGCCGCCACGATCTCCAGTGCGCCGAAGGCCAGCGCGGCCAGGATCAGCAGCCGCAGGCGGGCCGTGCCGCGCCGGGCGGCGAGCAGGGCGCCGGCCAGGGAGCCGACCGCCATCAGGGTGTTGAACAGGCTGTAGGCGCCCGCGCCCCCGTGGAAGACGTCGTCGGCGAAGGCCGAGAGGTAGACGGGGAAGTTGAAGGCGAACGTGCCGATGAAGCCGACCAGGACGATCGGCCAGACCAGGTCGGGCCGGCCCGCGACGTAGCGCAGCCCCTCCCGCAGCTGCCCCTTGCCGCGCGGGGACGGCGTGACGGCGTGCAGTTCGCGGGCCCGCATCATCATCAGGCCGGCCAGCGGCGCGATGAAGGACAGGCCGTTGAGGAGGAACGCCCAGCCCGTGCCGACGCCGGTGATCAGCAGGCCCGCGACGGCGGGACCGACCAGGCGGGCGGACTGGAAGTTCGCGGAGTTCAGGCTGACCGCGTTCTGCAGCTGACCGGGGCCGACCAGCTCGGCGACGAAGGACTGGCGGGCGGGGTTGTCGACCACCGTCGCCAGACCGGTGACGAAGGCGGCGACGTAGACGTGCCAGACCTCGACCTGTCCGGTGAGGGTGAGAGCGGCGAGCGCCAGCGAGGTGAGGGCCATCGCCGACTGGGTGACGAGCAGCGTGGGCCGCTTGCGCAGGCGGTCGACGAGGACGCCGCCGTACAGGCCGAACAGCAGCATCGGCAGGAACTGCAGGGCCGTGGTGATGCCGACGGCGGCCGAGGAGGCGGTGAGGGTGAGCACCAGCCAGTCCTGGGCGATGCGCTGCATCCAGGTGCCGATGTTGGAGACGACCTGGCCGATGAAGAACAGGCGGTAGTTCCTGACCTGCAGCGAGGAGAACATCCGGGCCTTGCGGATGTGATGACCCGGCGCTTCGGGGTCGGGCGGTGTGTCACCGCCGGCGGGGATGTCGTTGGTGTCAGGTCCGGGGGCGGAGTGTGCTCCGGGTCCCGTACTCAAGGTTCGCCTCCTAGCGAAAGCTGCTGGGTTTTCTAGAGGTGCGCGAGTTTTTCCAGCACTGGCGCGGCGGCACGGAGTTTCGCCCATTCGTCCTCGTCGAGTTCCTCCGCGAGGGTGGCCAGGAAGACGTTCCGCCTGCGGCGGCTCTCGGCGAGCATCGCCTCGGCCTGTTCGGTCTGCGTCACGACCTTCTGGCGCCGGTCGTCGGGGTGCGGCTCCAGCCGGACCAGCCCCTTGCCCTCCAGCAGGGCCACGATGCGGGTCATCGAGGGCGGCTGGACGTGCTCCTTGCGGGCGAGCTCGCCCGGGGTGGCCCGGCCGCAGCGGGTGAGGGTGCCCAGCACCGACATCTCGGTGGGGCTGAGGGACTCGTCGACGCGCTGGTGCCTGAGTCGACGGGACAGTCGCATCACGGCGGATCGAAGGGCGTTGACGGCGGCCGCGTCGTCGCCATGGCTGAGGTCCGGCATGTTCTTTAGCGTAACTCATTAGCTTCGCTAAAGGATAGTCCGGGGCGTGTTCCCACCCCGTCCACACCCGTGATATCGGCCACTCGTGCAGTGGATCAGGCCACACAGCGCGCCATAGATCACTCGTACGGGTGATTCCTGCGCGTAAAAGGGCACACCCGGCCGGAGAGTACGGCAAGGCTCATGCCCATGGGGACCGACGTACTCAGCCTGCGCATGGACCAGGAACTGCTCGAAAGACTCAGAGGCCATGCCGCCAAACGCGGAATGAGCGTCCAGGACTATGTCGTCCAGACGCTCATTCGCGATGACTTCGACCAGCGGTTCCAGACCGCCGTGGAGGAGACGGAGAAGTTCTACGGCGTCACCTGAGCCCGCACCGGGCCGGTCAGGCCAGGCCCAGGGCCGGCATCAGGTAGTAGAAGGCGAAGACCGCCGCCACCGCGTACATCGCCGCCGGGACCTCCCGGCCGCGCCCGGCCACCAGGCGCAGCAGCGCGAAGGTGATGAAGCCCATGCCGATGCCGTTGGTGATCGAGTAGGTGAACGGCATCATCACCATGGTCACGAAGGCCGGGACGGCGATCGTGTAGTCCGCCCAGTCGATCTCCTTGATCGAGCCCGCCAGGATCAGGAAACCGACCGCGAACAGCGCCGGGGTGGCCGCCTGGGACGGCACCATCGTGGCGACGGGCGTGAGGAACAGCGCGACGGCGAACAGCGCGCCGGTGACGACGTTCGCGAAGCCGGTGCGCGCGCCCTCGCCGACGCCGGCCGTGGACTCCACGAAGGCGGTGGTGGCGGAGGAGGAGCTGGCACCGCCCGCGGCGACCGCGACACCGTCGATGAACAGGACCTTGTTGATGCCGGGCATCTGGCCGTCGGCGTCGGTCAGCTTGGCCTCGTCGGAGACGCCCATGATCGTGCCCATCGCGTCGAAGAAGCACGACAGCAGCACGGTGAAGACGAACAGGACGCCGGTCAGCAGGCCGACCTTGGCGAAGCCGCCGAACAGGCTGACCTCGCCGATCAGGCCGAAGTCGGGGGTGGCGAGGGGGTTGCCGGGCCAGGTCGGGTTGGTCAGGCCCCAGGAGGGGATGTCGGCCACGGCGTTGATGATCACGGCGAGGACCGTCATCGCGACGATCGAGATGAGGATCGCGCCGGGCACCTTGCGCACGATCAGCGCCAGCGTGAGCAGCGCGCCGAGGACGAAGACGAGGACCGGCCAGCCGGTGAGGTGACCGCCGGTGCCGAGCTGGAGCGGGACGGTGGTCTGGGCGGCGTCCGGTATCCGGGAGACGAAACCGGAGTCGACCAGACCGATCAGCATGATGAACAGGCCGATACCGATGGCGATGGCCTTGCGCAGGCCGTACGGGACGGCGTTCATCACGCGCTCGCGCAGACCGGTGGCGACCAGCAGCATGACGATGAAGCCCGCCAGCACCACCATGCCCATCGCGTCGGGCCACGACATGCGCGGGGCGAGCTGGAGGGCGACGACCGAGTTCACGCCGAGGCCGGCGGCCAGCGCGATCGGCACGTTGCCGATGACACCCATGAGCAGCGTGGTGAACGCCGCCGTCAGGGCGGTCGCGGTGACCAGCTGGCCGTTGTCGAGCTGGTTGCCGTACAGGTCCTTCGCGCTGCCGAGGATGATCGGGTTCAGCACGATGATGTAGGCCATCGCGAAGAAGGTGGCGAATCCGCCACGGATCTCGCGGGGCAGGCTGCTGCCCCGCTCGGAGATCTTGAAGTAGCGGTCGAGTGCGCCCTGCGCGGGCGCGGGCCCGGGCTGGTCGGGCAGGGGGGCCTTGCTGGGGGCCGACGTGGACATGCAGAACCTCATCACCGTCGGACTTCCGGCAGAGCCCTTTGGCGTTTCCTACGATCAGAATGGGCCGGAGACAAACAGATTCAGTATGAAGATATAACGTCAACCACGCCATCTCCGCGCGTAGACACCCGCGGATCGATGCGGCGAACCTCACCCCCGTCCGTCCTCGTAAGCTGTCCGCATGGCCGCTTTCTTCTCGGATCTCTCGCGCCGGCTCACGGGGACCCCCAAGCACGAGGCGCCGGAGCCCCTGGAGGGCCCCGTGGTCGCCACCATCGTCGGCGGCACGATCATCTGGTTCGTCCTCTTCCTGGTGCAGCTGCCCTTCTACGGCTGGTTCGACGACCGCGGCCACGCCTGGTGGCTGTGGACCTGCCTGGCCGGCGGCGGGCTCGGGTTCATCGGCATCTGGTACGTCCGCCGGCGCGACGCCGCGATCAAGCGCGAGCAGGCCGCGGCGGCTGCGCGGACCGCGGAGACGGCGGCGTCGGTGGAAGCGGCGGAAGGGGTGGAAGAGGTGGAAGAGGTGGAGACGGAACCGGCCGGTGGACCCTCCGGCGCCTCCTCCGGCACCTCCTCTCCGTCGTCGGCCGACTGACCCCCGCCGCTCCCGTACGACCACGGCACTACGGCCGCCCGCGCCCCTCCTCCCCGGGTCGGATCTTCCGCGCATCCGGTGGGTGAAGCCGTGGCGCCGCACGTACCGTCGACTGCATGACGCATCTCGACGCGGACCCGCGGGCCGGTGCCGCGCAGCCCGGCACCGTCACCTCGCCGGTGACCGGCCTGACCGCCGCGGAGGTGGCGGAGCGGGTGGCCCTCGGGCAGGTCAACGACGTGCCGGTGCGCAGCAGCCGGTCCGTGCTCGAGATCGTCCGCGCGAACGTCTTCACCCGGTTCAACGCGATCATCGGCGTCCTCTGGGTGATCATGCTGGTCGTCGCGCCCGTCCAGGACAGCCTGTTCGGCTTCGTGATCCTCGCCAACACCGGGATCGGCATCGTCCAGGAGTGGCGGGCGAAGAAGACCCTGGACTCGCTGGCGCTGATCGGCGAGGTGCGGCCCACGGTGCGCCGGGACGGGGTGAGCACCGAGGTCGGCACCTCCGGAATCGTGCTGGACGACCTGATCGAGATCGGGCCGGGCGACAAGGTCGTCGTCGACGGGGTGTGCGCCGAGGCGGACGCGCTGGAGATCGACGAGTCGCTGCTCACCGGCGAGGCCGACCCCGTGGTCAAGCAGCCCGGGGACCGCCTGATGTCCGGGAGCTTCGTGGTCGCGGGCGGCGGTTCCTTCCAGGCGACCAGGGTGGGGCGCGAGGCGTACGCGGCGCAGCTCGCCGAGGAGGCGTCCCGGTTCACGCTGGTCCACTCCGAGCTGCGCTCGGGCATCTCCACGATCCTCAAGTACGTGACGTGGATGATGATCCCGACCGCGACCGGGCTGATCATCAGCCAGTTGGTGGTCAAGGACGACGAGCTGAAGAACTCCATCGCCCGCACGGTCGGCGGGATCGTGCCGATGGTGCCCGAGGGGTTGGTGCTGCTCACCTCCGTCGCCTTCGCGATCGGCGTGATCCGGCTGGGGCGCAAGCAGTGCCTGGTGCAGGAACTGCCCGCCATCGAGGGGCTGGCCCGCGTCGACACGGTCTGCCTGGACAAGACCGGCACCCTCACCGAGGGCGGCATGGACGTCACCGGACTGCGGCTGCTCGACGGCGACGACGAGCCGTACGTGCGGAGGGTGCTGGGGGCGCTCGGCGCGTCCGATCCGCGGCCGAACGCGTCCCTCCGGGCGATCGCCGACGCCTACCCGGACGCCGGGGACTGGCGCCGCACCGCCACCCTGCCGTTCTCCTCGGCCCGCAAGTACAGCGGCGCCACCCTCGCCGAGGGCGCCGGACAGCCGCCCGTCACCTGGCTGCTCGGGGCGCCCGACGTGCTGCTGGACGCCGACGACCCGGCCCTGGCCCGGACCACGCGGCTGAACGAGCAGGGGCTGCGGGTGCTGCTGCTCGCCCGTGCCGAGCGCGACGTGCCCGTGGACGACCCTCAGGCGGCCGAGGGGCTCCGCCCGACCGCGCTGGTGGTGCTGGAGCAGCGGCTGCGGCCGGACGCGGCCGACACCCTGCGGTACTTCTCCGAGCAGGACGTCCGCGCCAAGGTCGTCTCCGGCGACAACGCCGTCTCGGTCGGCGCGGTCGCGGCCAAGCTCGGGCTGAGCGGTACGGCGATCGACGCGCGCGGGCTGCCCGCCGAGCGGGACCGGATGGCCGAGGCGCTGGACCGGGGCACGGTGTTCGGGCGGGTCGCGCCGCGGCAGAAGCGGGACATGGTGGGCGCGCTCCAGTCGCGTGGGCACACGGTCGCCATGACCGGCGACGGGGTGAACGACGTCCTGGCGCTGAAGGACGCCGACATCGGGGTCGCGATGGGCTCCGGTTCGGAGGCCACCCGGGCGGTCGCGCAGATCGTGCTGCTCGACAACAGGTTCGCCACCCTGCCGTCGGTGGTGGCCGAGGGGCGGCGGGTGATCGGCAACATCACCCGGGTCGCGACGTTGTTCCTGGTGAAGACCGTCTACTCGGTGCTGCTGGCGGTGCTGGTGGTCTGCTGGCAGGTGGAGTACCCGTTCCTGCCGCGTCATCTGACCCTGCTGTCCACGCTCACCATCGGCGTCCCGGCGTTCTTCCTGGCCCTCGCCCCCAACAAGGAGCGGGCCCGGCCCCACTTCGTACGGCGGGTCATGCGGTACGCGATCCCGGGCGGGGTGCTGGCCGCGCTGGCGACGTTCGCCACGTATCTGCTCGCCCGCCACCACTACAGCGGTGCGGGGGCGCTGGAGGCGGAGACCAGCGCGGCGACGCTGACGCTGTTCCTGATCTCGCTGTGGGTGCTGGCGATCATCGCCCGGCCCTACACCTGGTGGCGGGTCGGGCTGGTGGCGACGATGGCCGCGGGGTTCCTGCTGGTGCTGGTCGTGCCGTGGCTGCAGGAGTTCTTCGCGCTGAGGCTGGTGGGGATGACGATGCCCTGGGTCGCGGTCGGCATCGCGGTGCTGGCGGCGGCCGCCCTGGAGTTCCTGTGGCGGTGGGTGGACCGCGTTTTCGCTTAGCGCTCGGCCCGAGAAGGGACGGTCGGTCCGTCCCTGCGGGCCGGTGGGGGCTGGTCGCGCCCGTGCGGCGGAGCCGCATGTCGACACAGCCCCGCGCCCCTGACGGGGCGTTTCGGTGAACCGCGCGACCAGCCCGGGCAGGGCCTACTTCACGTCGATGAAGTCGCCCGCGGAGTTGACCGCCGGGGTGGGCGTGTTGCCCGCGAAGGAGTAGCGGTAAGAACCGTCGACGGAAGCCTTAACCGTGGTCTTCAGGTTGCCCTTCGAGTCGGTCGTGATGGTCTTGACGGTGGTGTAGGTGCTGGCGCCCTTCTTCTTGAACTGCAGCTTCACCGACTGCTTCGTGTAGGCGGCGTACTTGCCGGTCTCCCAGTTGGCGCGGGTCAGCTTGCCGGTGACCGTGATGGTCTTGCCCTTCTTGACCGGCTCGGGCGAGGCGTTGGCGGTCAGCTTGGAAGCGCGCTGGAACTTGAAGGAGCCGGCCTTGTCCTTCCACAGGTAGTCGCCGTCCTTGGCGTCTATCCACGCTTCCACGTACCAGGTACCGGCGTTGGCGTTGCTGAGGTAATCGACCTTCGGGTCCACCAGCACCGAGGCGGTGCAGGTGGAGGTGGTGGAGCTGGAAGCCTTGCAGACGGGCTTGCTGGTCAAGATGAACCCGTAGTCGGGGCCCTTCAGCAGGAACTCGTCGGCACCCTTGATGCCCGAGTTGTCCTTGGCCGTCACACTGACCTTGATGGTCTTCGGGTTGGAGGTGCCCACGGACACCTTGTTGTCTCCGTCGACGACGACCTTGGTGATCGTGGTGTCGCCCCACCCGCTGTCCGCCTGCGCGGCCGGAGCGGCCAGGGCGGAGAGGGCCAGGGCGCCGGAGACTGCGGCGACGACGGTGGCTCGTATACGCATGCGTTCCCCTGAGGGAGAAGGGGCCCCGATGGTCGTCGTTCCCAACGGCTCGTCGTCACTTTCGGGGCCCGAGTGACCTTGGAGTCTGTTGACTCAGCTGATCAGATACGTCACACCGGTGAATGGTTGTACCAGGGATCGAAAACTTGTGTGCGATTCTTGAAGATCACGGCCCCGGCCGCCGCGTGCCGCAAGCAGAGCCCGAAAGGCCAGAAGCATCTGAAGAACCCGAAGGAGGGTCCCGCATGATCACACCCGTCCGCGACAACCCCTGTCAGCATCATTCCCAGGCCTTGTCCGCCATTCGGACGGGTACTGTGATTCAGTGATGAGCCCGACGAAGACTCCGGACACGCAGTCCCGGGCGAAGCGGCGCTCACTGGGTGGACAGCTCTCCACCCGCGTGCGTTCCTTCATGGAAACCGAGGCCGGCAGCGCCGGTCTGCTCCTGATAGCCGTCGCGGTCGCCCTGTTCTGGGCGAACTCGCCCTGGTCGGACTCGTACACGGCACTGTGGGCCACCGACCTGTCCCTCTCCCTCGGCAACGCCGAGCTGTCGATGGACCTGGGGCACTGGGTCAACGACGGACTGATGGCCCTGTTCTTCTTCATCATCGGCCTGGAGGTCCGTTACGAGGTCTCCGTCGGTGAGCTGAACAACCGCAGCAAGCTCATGATCCCGGTCCTCGCCGGGATCGGCGGCATGCTCGTGCCCGTCCTGCTGTACCTGGCGATCGCGCCCGGGGGCGAGGCCGCCATGGGCTGGGGCGTGGTCATCGGCACCGACACGGCGTTCATGCTGGGCGCGCTCGCCATCGTGGGCCCGCGGTTCGTCACCCAGCTGCGGGTCTTCCTGCTGGCCATCACCGTCATCGACGACATCGTGGCCGTCACCGTGATCGGTGTGGTCTACTCCGGCAACGTCAGTGTGCCGGAGCTGATCGTCGCGCTCGTCCTGGGCGTGGTGCTGTCCGCGCTGACCCGCTTCGGCGTCTGGCAGGCGGCCCCGTACGTCCTGATCGTCCTGGTGATGTGGCTCGCCACCCTCCAGGCCGGCCTGCACGCCTCCATCGCCGGCATGCTCGGCGGTCTCCTGATCCCCGCCCGGAACCCCTCGCGCGAGGGAGTGGAGCAGGCCGCACGGCTCTTCCGCGCCTTCCGTCAGTCCCCCCTCGCGGACGTCGGCAAGACGGCACGCAGGGGACTCCAGCGGGCCGTCTCCGTCAACGAGCGGATGCAGACGGTGCTCCACCCCTGGTCCAGCTACGTCATCGTCCCGGTGTTCGCGCTGGCCAACGCCGGCGTCGACCTGCGGAACGGCGTCCTGACCAACGCCCTGACCTCCCCCGTCACCTGGGCCGTGGTCGTGGGTCTCGTCGTCGGAAAGCTGGTCGGCATCTGGGGCGGTGCCTACCTCGGCACCCGGACCGGCCTCGGGAAGCTCCCGACCGGGGTGGGGCAGGGCCACGTCCTGGGCGGCGGTGTCCTGTCCGGCATCGGCTTCACCGTGTCCCTGCTGATCGTCGGGCTCGCCTTCGACGACCCGGTCATCCGTGCCGAGGCGACCGTCGGCGTCCTGCTGGCCGCCCTGTTCTCCACCCTCGCGGGCTGGCTCGTGTTCCATCTGGCCGCGGTCCTGCGCGGGGAGACCGACGCGGACCTGCCCCGTTACCTGGACCGTCCGGTCGACCCGGAGACGGACCACATCCTCGGGCCCCCCGAGGCGCCCCTCACCCTGGTGGAGTACGGCGACTTCGAGTGCCCCTTCTGCGCCCGCGCCACGGGCGTCACCCAGGAGCTGCGGCAGCGTTTCGGCGACCAGTTCCGCTACGTCTTCCGGCACCTGCCCCTGCCCGACGTGCACCCGCACGCCGAGCTCGCCGCGCGGGCGGCGACGGCCGCCGGCATGCAGGGCCGCTTCTGGGAGATGCACGACCTGCTCTACAAGCACCAGGCCGAGCTGGAGTACGAGGACAGCGCCGGCTACGCCGCCGACCTCGGACTCGACGTCGAGAAGTTCCTCCGCGACCTCGAGTCCGAGGAAATCGCCGAGCGGGTACGGGCGGACGCCGCCAGTGCCGAGGCCAGCGGCGCCCGCGGAGTCCCGACGTTCTTCGTCGGCAACCGCCGGCACACCGGGCCGTACGACGCGGCGACGCTCGCCCGCGAGCTCGAGGCGTACGCGAAGGATTCCGGCGCCCAGGCGCCCACGAAGTAGGCGAGGGGTCCACCCGTGGAAGGGGGGCGGGCCGGGGAGTTCCCCGGCCCGCCCCCCTTCGCCGTCAGTCGAACCAGCGGTCCCGCGCCAGTTCCTCCGTCCTGGACGGATCCTCCAGCAGGGCCGCGACCTCGAAGCGGCGCGGCCACTCGCCGGCCGCCCAGGCCAGCCCGGCGGCGACGCCCTCCAGGGTGGCGGCGTGCGGCACGCCGTCGTCGGTCAGGCGCCAGTCGATCTCCACTCCGTCCACCACGAGTTCCTCGTGCTCGACGTAGGTGGCCGGGGTGCGCGATCCGAGCAGGACCCGCACGGACTCCGGCACGTCGTACTCGGTGCCCCGGGAGCCGACCTCCCCGGTGACGGACTCGCTCAGCCGCCGCACCTGGAACAGTTCGGCCAGCTCGGCCGCCCGCGAGGGCCGCACGGGCAGCAGGGCCACCCCCGCGGTGAACGGCAGCAGGTCGGGCGAGTCGACGACCACCGCGTCGGCGGCGTCCACCACCTCGACCCGGCCGTCGACCACCGCGCGCAGCTCGTCCGGCAGGGTCACCTGTTCCGGCTCCAGGTCGGCCAGCGCACCGTAGAGGCCGTGCAGCTGGGCGGCGGTGACCGCACGGTCGGGGTCGGCGAGGCGGTCCAGGAGTTCGGCCGCGCCGCCCGGTTCGTCGAGCAGCGCGGACACCGAGGTGCGCACCCCGAGGGCCCGCAGCACCTGCTCGTCCTCGAAGCCGGTGGCGTCGGCCTCGTCGTACAGGCCGCGCAGCAGCGGGTCGCTCCCCGCGGCGCGCAGACCGGCCGGGCGGCGGCCGCCGAGCACCGGGTGCCCGCGCAGCCACCAGGCGGTGTACGGGCGGACGATCTCGTGGGTGCCGTCGGGCAGCAGGACGCGCACCGGCTGGGTGAGCGCGTCGCGCAGTGGCGGGCGGGCGAGCAGGGCGAGGGCCCGGGGCCACTGGTCGTCGTCGACGAGGTCGAGGTCGCGCACGGCGACGATCTCGGTGGCGACCGGCGGCACCGGGCTGTCGGGGAAGCGGTCGAGGATGTCCTCGCTCCACACGTCCACCGCGTCGAGCAGGCCCGCGTCGTCGGGTTCGGCGTAGTCCCCCTCCCGCGGCTCGAGCTCGTCCGGGTCGAGGACGACGTCGGTGGCGCGGACGAGGGCGAAGTCGACCAGCACCCCGCAGGCGGCCAACGGCGCCTCGCCCCACTTCTGCGCCAACTCGACGTCCACGGAAGCGAGTTCGCCCTCGCGCATGACGCGGGCGAAGGGACCGTCGGGGAAGACCAGTTCGCAGGCCGGGGAGAGTTCGCCGTCCTCGTCGGGCAGGGCGAGGGCGCCCAGCCAGGGCTCGTCGCCGGGTTCGAGACCGGCGTCGCGCACCAGGCCGAGCACGGTGTCGGCGAGTTCCTCGGCGTCGGGCGCCTCCTCCTCCCAGCCCATGGCGGTCATGCCGCCCTCGTCGTCGAGGGAGGCGGCGACGGCGGCCCGCACCTGCGGGGTGGTGAGCACCGCGCGCGGGGTGGCCGGGAGGGCGCCGAGCTTCTCCAGCAGGGGGTGCGCGGCGTCCGGGTGGGCGACCTTGAGACCGAGCCGGGCCAGCACCTCGGGCTCGATCCGGGGAGCCTCCGCGCCGGGCAGCAGCACCTGCCGGGGGCCGATGGCGGTACGGCGGTCGGCCAGCGGCACGGGCAGCCCGGAGAGCCGGTCCGGGTCGACCCCGGCAAGGCTCTCGTACAGCCGCCGCCACCACTCGGGCGCCTTCTCCAGACCGGCGAGCCGGTCGATCGCGTCGGCCAGCGGCACCCGGGCCACGCCCAGGGTGCGCAGTTCCGTCCGCCGTTCGAGCCCGGCGGGCAGCAGGGTGGGCAGCACCTCGGCGAGCACCCGCACCGTGTCGGCCCCGGCGCCCTCGACGACCTCGGCGTCCCGGGGCCGCAGCGACTCGGGCAGAGCGGAGTCGTCGTCCTGCTCGCGCGGGGGGACGGCGGGGGGCAGGAAGGAGGTGCGGGGCAGCCGCCCGAGGACCGCCCGGCGCAGGGCGCCGTCCAGCTCGCCCTTGCCGAGCGGGCCGGGCACCAGGTCGATGATCCCGGTGGTCACCGGATGCCACTCCGCGAGGAGGCCGGCGTAGGCGTCGGCCGCGCGTTCCACCAGGAAGTCGGTGAGCGGGCCGGGGGCGGCGTGCCGGCGGGTGGAGTCCAGCGGGAAGGAGGCGATGAGCAGGGCGGGGACGCCGAGCGGCTCGTCGCTGGGGGTGGGCGCGTGCACGACGGGACTGGTGCGGGGCCGGACGGGCCTGCCGTCGGAGTCGACGGGGACGGCCCAGGTGACCGACCAGTGGGGCCGCAGCCGCTCCTCGACGGGACGGTCGGCGAGCAGGTCCGGGGTGAGCGGCCCGTGCGCGGCGGAGGTGCGCCAGCGGGTGGCGCCGTCGCGCGAGTCGTCGACGACGGTGAGGGCGCCCTCCGCGCTCCGGCGCACGGTGCGGGGCTCGTCGTCGCCGATCTCGACGACGACCTCCTCCAGACCGGGCAGGGCGAGCAGCAGGGCGTCGTCGACGGCGTGCAGCAGCCGCTCGGCGAGGTCGGCGGCGGCCGTGTCGCGCAGCGGCAGGATGACCGCGGTGTCGTACGGGTCGGGGGCGGTGCCCTCGGCGGCGAAGGGCAGCCGCAGCAGCGGTACGTGCCCGTCGCGGCGGCGGATCTCGTCGCCGAGGCCGGCGCTGTGCCCCGCGCTGTCGCCGGCGAGCCCCCGGGCCTCGGCCAGCGACCACCGCACCCCGCCCTGCCGCCCGACCAGGGCGGGCTCGTCGGTGACGGCGAGGACGGCGGCGAACCCGACGCCGAACCGGCCCACGGCCCCGGCGGGCTCGTCCCGCTTCGCGGACGCCCGCAGGGTGGACAGCGACTCGACCCCGGCCGCGTCCAGCGGGGCGCCGGTGTTCGCGGCGACGAGCACCCCGTCGCGCAACGTGAGCCGGAGCCGCCCGGGCACCCCCGCGCGGGCGGCGGCGTCGGCGGCGTTCTGCGCCAGCTCGACGACGAGGCGGTCCCGGTACCCGCCGAGGACGAGATCCTCCTCGGCGTTGGCGTCCTCACGGAACCGGGCGGGACTGGCGGCCCAGGCGTCCAGCACCCCACGCCGCAGCCGCGCCGTCCCGAACGGGTCGGCGCCCTCGTCCGCAGGCCGTACGAACATGCTCACGGTCACTCTCCTCATCGGCCCCGATCGGCGTGAGACCGAAGGTACCCCTCCCCGGGACGCCGGCACGCACGCCCCGGGCCCGCGGGGCCGCCCCGGGCCGCAGGGGCCCCGGCGCCACTCGACCGCCGCTCGGCCGGGGTACGCCGTCCAGCGTCGCCCGCCGCCCGGCACGCCCCCCGTGCCGGACCCCGCGTCTGCGGCACGATCCACCGGGCAGGCACCACCCGGGCCGGGCCGCGTGCCCCTCGAAGCGGAACCCGGGGTGGCGTGAGCACCGATGCGGGCTCCGGCCTCCGGAGCCGTGGCCGGCCGCTCGCTCGACCCCGGCGCGGAATCGTCACCGCTCTCCTCGATGCCCTCGACGACCTCCTCGGGGCACCGGACAACCCGGCACGCCGGGCCGGCTCCGTGCTGGTCCGGCCGGGCCCGACCCTCCGGCTCGACTTCGATGGCACAGGGATCCGGGTTCGACGGTGGTGATGACCGCGACTCCCCACTCGTCGTCCGGGTCCGCCTCCCGCCCCGGCTCGTCCGCCTCGCCCTTGAGCCGACCCGACTCGGCCTCGGCCGCCGTCATGTCGCGCGTCTCCCTCGAAACCGTCCGTGACACCCTCGGCGCCCCACCCGTACCAACCGTCGGCACAGCTTCGACAGCACCGGACGGCCTCCGGAAAGTGACCGTGCGCACGCCCCGGGTCACCACTCGCGGTACGCGGGTACCGCCACGCCGGGTGACGTGAACCGGAGAACCGCCGAACCCGCGGCCCCCGTCCGCACCTTCAGCGTGCAGCCCTCCTCCGCACCGCGCGGCGCACGCCTCGCCCGCCTGCCCGGAGCGGAACAACTCCGCTCCTGGGGCCTGCCCCTGGACCCCGCCAGATCATCGCGGAGCCGGCCGTCAACGCGACCACACACGGCCGCGTCCCGGGACGCGACTTCCGGCTCACCCGCTACGCCGTGGCCGGCACCCTCCGCATCGAGGTCACCGACACCCGGGGCGAGCAACTCCCCGAACCTCAGGAACCCTCCGCCGACGCCGAGTCCGGGCGCGGCCTGCTGCCGGTCGAGGCGTTCGCCGGCCACTGGGGCGTCACCGAGGGCCGCTGTCCTCGCAAGACCGTCCGGGCCGAACTGAGCCTCGCCCGACCGGAACACCACCGTCCGCACGCGTGAGCACTTCGGCCACATCTGTCCACATACCGCTCGCATGAGCGCCCAGATGACACTTTCCCCCTGACTGCTCACGGTTCCCGGCACAGCACCCCCCTCGCCGGTTGTGCGGGCCCCGGGACCACGGGGAGCCCACATCCCCCTCACCACAAGGGGAGAAACCCCCACCAAGCCCCATCCCACCGCCCGTTCGAGGCCGAGGCCCAAACTCACTCAAGCGGGTGAACATCACCGACATAGCCGGAAAACCGCACCCCCCGCGGCCCTACGCTCAGCGCAGCAACCGCAAAAAGACTTCGGCCCCCGCCGGGGACTGGCATCCCGGTGCGATGGCCTGGGCAACCGCCCGGTCAAGCACCTCTGGAGGAATCTGGTGGCCGTGGACCTCTCCTTCTACAAGTCCTACCTCGTCGAGGAAATCCGGGACGAAGCCCGTACGCAAGGACTTGAGCAGGGGCTCGAGCAAGAGCTCGAGCAGGGGCACGTACAACGGGCGGCCGAAGACGTGCTGCTCGTGCTCGATCAGCGCGGTCTCGACATCTCCGACGAGGTGCGTGCGCGCGTCACCGACTGCACCGACCCCGAAGTCCTCCGTCACTGGCTCCTCCGCGCCGTCACCGCTCCGAAGGCCGAAGAGATCTTCGAAGGCGAGTGAGGGCGGCGGCATCCCCGTTCCCGGCGGAATGTTCACGTACCGGGTCGTCGTGCGCCGCGAACGCGTCCACGGCGGTCAGATCACCTGCCCGGGGTTCTGAGACAGCACGGCGTTCGGACCGAGCCGGTCGGGGCCCGCGTCCCCCTACGAGTGCCCCAGATCCGCCGCCGACGCGTCCTCCGTCGGCGGGACCGAGCCGGAGTCGGGGGACGGGCGCAGCGGGAAGGGGTCGACGCGGGTCTCGTCGATCCGGGGCGGGACGGGCCGGGGCGGCTTGGGCATGACCGCGGCCTCGGAGTGGCCGCCGCAGCCGTAGGAGAGGGAGACGACACGGCCGTCGGCGGGGGAGAACTCGTTGGCGCAGACGCCGAAGGCCTGGCCGAGGGAGCCGCCGATCGGGGCGAGGAAGCCGCAGGACACGCAGGACGCGGGGGCCGCCTGCGCCATCGGGGTCTTGGCGCCGAAGGCCTCCTCCCAGCGGTCGGCGGCGGTGTGCAGGCCGTAGCGGGACAGCACGCGGGCGCGCCGCATGCCGAGTTCCTCGGCGACCGCCGCGATCGAACCGCGGGCCGGGGCGGTCGCCTGGCGCGCCGGGGTGCCCTCGGTGACGTCCGCGTCCTCGGCCTCCGCCAGTTCGGCGAACTCTCCGGAGACCGGCGAGTTCGGCGGCGGCGCG
The DNA here is from genome assembly GCF_053604275.1 of Streptomyces sp. NPDC004051. Lineage (NCBI taxonomy): Bacteria > Bacillati > Actinomycetota > Actinomycetes > Kitasatosporales > Streptomycetaceae > Streptomyces > Streptomyces sp. NPDC004051. Next base: position 163,687 of record NZ_JBSGHG010000005.1, read on the forward strand.
TCCTCGCCGGAGAAGCCGGGCTCCAGTCGCAGGTCCTCGGCGTCGGTGGGCAGCAGATCGCCGGGGCCCATGTCGCCGGGGCGCAGCCGCTCGCTCCACGGCACCCACTCCGGCGCGAGGATCGCGTCGGGACCGGGCAGCAGGACCGCCTCGTCCACCGTGACGATCTTGGCGCGGGAGGCGCGGGCGACGGTGACGGCCCAGCGCCAGCCGCGGTAGCCGAGCTCGCGGCACGCGAAGTAGTGGGTGACGACCCGGTCGCCCTCGGAGAGCATGCCTTCGTGTTCGCCGACGACCCCGGGCGCGGCGGCCTCCTCGGCTGCTGCGCGGGCGAGGTCGACGGCCTCGGCGCACAGCCGGTCGGGGGTGCGGCTTCGCCTTGTCGCTGCCTTCACAGGTATCGCTTCTCTCCTACGCCGTCTCACGAGTGCGCCACTCCCGGCGCGAGGGCGGACGGAGCGGACCGGAGGACCGCGTCGACGTCCACGCCTGATCGTGCTCGGGCGCGCCTCCATCCATTCTGCGGGATGGCTGAGATACGCACGCTACCTGTTCGCGTGCGCTGGGCCTACACCGACGGTTGTTCTCGAGTGTTCTCGAGATGTTCTCGGCTGTCCTCACCCCTCTCCGGGCACCGCGCGCCGGTGCCGCGTTCCCCCGGAAGCCGCACGCCGCGGGGCCGTCGAGGCGGTCGGGGCACTACGGACCGCCGTATCAGGGCACTATGAACGTCGTGGCTACCGCGAGGACACCCCAGGGCGCCACCGGGACCGGTGGGCCGCACGAAGCCAGAGGGGCCAGAGTCAGAGGAAAGGGCCCGCGCCTCAAAGCGGGCGGGCGGGGCGGCCGTCTGCGCGCGACCGGTCGCGTCCTGCGCAAGCCGGTGACCGGAACCGCACGCGGGATCCGCCGGGCCACCCACGCGCACGGCGCCGGGGAGTCCGGGCTCGGCAAGCTGATCGAGCTGCACGGCGTGAACGGCGCCGGCGACGTCATGATCACCGTCGCGCTCGCGTCCACCGTCTTCTTCTCCGTGCCGACGGACGAGGCACGCGGCCGGGTCGCGCTCTACCTCGCCATCACGATGGCGCCGTTCACCCTCCTGGCACCGGTGATCGGCCCGCTCCTGGACCGCCTCCCGCACGGCCGCCGGGCCGCGATGGCGGGCGCGATGCTCGCCCGGGCGCTGCTCGCCCTGGTGCTGTCCGGCGCGGTGGTCACCGGCGGCCTCGAGCTGTATCCGGCCGCGCTCGGCGTCCTGGTCTCCTCGAAGGCGTACGGGGTGGTCAGAAGCGCCGTCGTGCCCCGGCTGCTGCCGCCCGCGTTCTCCCTGGTGAAAGCCAACTCGCGGGTCACCCTCGGCGGGCTGCTGGCCACCGGTGTCGCGGCGCCGATCGGCGCGGGGCTGCACCAGATCGGGCCGCGCTGGCCGCTGTACGGGGCGTTCGTGCTCTTCGTCACGGGCATGTTCCTGTCCTTCCGGCTGCCGCCGGAGGTGGACTCCGCCAAGGGCGAGGACACGGCGCTGCTCGCGGCGGACGAGGCCCATCTGCACGGCCCGCACCGCAGGTCCGGCAAGCGGCCCGGGCTGCGCACGGTCGGCCCGGCCGTCACCCACGCGCTGGCCGCCAACGCCTCCATCCGCTGCCTGACCGGCTTCCTGATCTTCTTCCTGGCGTTCCTGCTGCGTGAGCATCCGATGTCCGGTCAGAGCGCCGTCGTGTCCCTGGGCATCGTGGGGGTGGCGGCGGGCGTGGGCAACGCGCTCGGTACGGCCGTCGGCGCGTCGCTCCGGTCCCGCGCGCCGGAGATCATCATCGTGACGGTGGTGGCCTGTGTGGTGACCGCGGCGGTCGTGGCGGCGGCGCTGTTCGGCGCGGTCGTGGTGGCCTGCCTCGCCGGGGTGGCCGGCTTCGCGCAGGCGCTGGCCAAGCTGTCCCTGGACGCGCTGATCCAGCGGGACGTGCCCGAGACGGTCCGCACGTCGGCGTTCGCCCGCTCCGAGACGCTGCTGCAGATGGCGTGGGTGCTGGGCGGGGCGATCGGTATCGCGATGCCGCTGATCGGGCCGCTGGGCCTCGCGGTGGGCGCCGCGATCGTCACCACGGGCTGGCTGACCACCGTCCGCGCGCTGATCGGCTCCGCCCGGCACGGGGGCCACGGGCGCGCGCGAGTGGCGTAACGCTCCGGCCACGCCGTACCCCCACGTGGGAGGTGGACCGGACGTGCCCGATAACCTTCGCCCATGACCACGTTGCCCCGCGGCACAGCCGCTCGAAGTGACCGCGCTGTGCGACGGCGCCGTGCCGTCGTCGTCGCCGGTGCCGTCTCCGCCGGACTGCTCCTCCTGTCCGCCTGCGGTACCAAGCCGACGGCGATCTCCACGATCACCGTGGGCAGTGAGTCGGTGTCCTCCGAGGCCACCTGCGGCGGTGAGGGCGAGGCCCTGAAGGCCTCCGCCCTGACGTCGTGCCTGAAGGACAAGGACATCAAGGAGATCTCGGTCGACCCGGACGAGACCGTGCGCTTCGGTGTCGACCCGGACCTCGCCGACAAGGGCTGGACGATCCTGATGAACGGTCAGCCGCTGACCGACTCCAGCACCAAGACCTACCGCACCATCCCCGGCAGCGTCTTCTTCAACGCCCAGTACGGCGCCCAGGGCGACTCGACCCTGGTGTCGGTCAAGCAGGGCGAGAACGAGGCCACGGGCCTGTGGTCCTTCCGGCTGAAGAAGGACGCCTGACCGCGTCGTCCGCCGAGGCGCCCCCCGCCCCCACGAGACCGGGAGCGCGGGGAGGCGTCCTCGTGGCCACCGCCGTCCCCGCCGAACGGGACGCGGTGGCCAGGGCCTTTCCCGGTGCCGTGCGCGAGAGGGCCCTGCCCGGGGTGACCGTCGTCACGGTCGCCGACGGCCCCGATCTGATCGCCGCCGGTGTCGGCCCGGCCCTCGCCGCCGCCTCCACGGCCGGTGCGCTCACCGCCGCCGCCCTGGAGGGCCGCCCCTACGGCCTGGTCGTCTCGGCCGGCATCGCCGGCGGTTTCCCGCCGCACGCGCCCCTCGCCTCGCTCGTCGTCGCCGACGAGATCACCGCCGCCGACCTGGGCGCCGAGACCGCCGAGGGCTTCCTGCCGGTGACCGACCTCGGCTTCGGCGCCGTCACCCACCGTCCCCCCGCCGCCCTGGTCCGGGAGGTGGCCGCCGCGTCCGGCGCGCTCACCGGTGCCGTGCTCACCGTGTCGACGGTGACCGGCACCGCGGCCCGCGCCGCCCTGCTCCGCGACCGTCACCCCGGCGCGCTCGCCGAGGCCATGGAGGGCTTCGGCGTCGCCGAGGCCGCCGCCGCGCACGGCGTGCCCGTGCTGGAGGTGCGGGCGGTGTCGAATCCCGTCGGCCCGCGCGACCGCGCCGCCTGGCGCATCGGCGACGCCCTGGACGCCCTCGCCGAGGGCTTCGGGAAGATCGCGCCCGTCCTGGAGAGTTGGAACCGGTATGACAGTTGAGCAGCAGCGGCTGGGGATCGTGTACTCCCCCTGCCCGAACGACACCTTCGTCTTCGACGCCCTCGCGCACGGCCGCGTCCCCGGCGCGCCCGCCCTCGACGTCACCTTCGCCGACATCGACGTCACCAACGGCATGGCCGAGCGCGGCGAGTCGGACGTGCTGAAGGTGTCGTACGCGGCCCTCCCCTACGTCCTCGACGCGTACGCGCTGCTGCCCTGCGGGGGCGCGCTGGGCCGGGGCTGCGGACCGCTGGTGCTGACCCGGGAGCCCGGGGAACTCACCGGGCGCACGGTCGCCGTGCCGAGCGAGCGGTCGACGGCGTACCTGCTGTTCCGGCTGTGGGCGGCGGACGTGGTGCCCGGCGGGGTCGGGGAGATCGTGGTGATGCCGTTCCACGAGATCATGCCCGCCGTACGGGACGGGAAGGTGGACGCCGGACTCGTCATCCACGAGGCGCGCTTCACGTACCGGGAGTACGGACTGCACCGGCTCGCGGACATGGGTGAGCACTGGGAGCGGACCACCGGGCTGCCGATCCCGCTGGGCGCGATCATCGCCAGGCGGTCCCTCGGAGCGCGGACGCTGACCCTGCTCGCCGACTCGATCCGCAGTTCCGTACGGGCCGCCTGGGACGATCCCGAGGCGGCGCGGCCGTACGTCATGGCGCACGCCCAGGAGATGGACCCGGCCGTCGCCGACCAGCACATCGGGCTGTACGTCAACGAGTTCACCGCCGACCTCGGCGAGGACGGCTACGCGGCCGTACGGGGCCTGCTGACGCGCGCGGCGGCCGAGGGCCTGGTCCCGCCCCTCGGCCCGGACGCCCTGCGGTTCCCCTGACCCGTACCGGCGTGGGGGTGGGGGTGGGTGCGGACACCGGTGCCGGCCGGCCGGATCAGACGTCCAGCTGGTCGGCGACCGCGCGGAGCAGGCCGGCGATCTGCTTCCCGGAGGTGCGGTCCGGGTAGCGGCCCTTCTCCAGGTTCGGCGCGAGGTTCTCCAGCAGGGTCGTCAGGTCCTGGACGATGGAGGCCAGCTCGTCGGGCTTCTTGCGCTGGGCGGCCGCGACCGACGGGGTCGGGTCGATGACGGTCAGGGACAGGGCCTGGTCGCCTCGCTGCCCGGCGACCACGCCGAACTCCACCCGCTGGCCCGGCTTCAGTGTCTCGACTCCGGCGGGGAGGACCGAGGAATGGACGAAGACGTCACCGCCGTCGTCGCGGGAGAGGAAGCCGAAGCCCTTCTCACTGTTGAACCACTTGACTTTGCCGGTGGGCACGTCCGTCCTCGTCCTCGTACTCGTCGGGAAACCGCTTCTGGAACAGCTCTCGATGACGCTCGGGCAGGTCCTGGTGACCCACCGCTACCAAGGCTAATGGTCTTCGGGCGGGTGACAAGACGTCGCCCGGTAGTTCCCTCCGGCCAGGAACTACCCTGGTCCGGTGGCTGACAAAACCCAAGCGAGTTCCGCGGCGCCCGGCGACGGCCTGGTCCGGGCAGGCGGCGTCGTCTTCATCATCGGCGCCGTGGCCACTCTGGTCACGGTGGCCCCGTTGTTCCTCGGTACGGAGCCCTTTCCGACGTACATGTTCGTACTGAGCATGCTCATGGGGGTCGGATTCCTGATGGCCGGCGCGGGAGTGCTCCGCTCGGCCGCGGCGGGCCGCCGCCGGGCGCGCGCCGGGCAGTGACCCCGTCGGGCGCGTGTCGCGCGGTCGGCCGCCGCGGGCGCGCCGCGGCGCCGCGCACCGAGCCATCAGGCCCTCGCCGGGCAGCACCCCGCCAGGACGCGCGCCGGGCGGTGCCCCCGTCAGGCAGGCACCGGACACCGGCCCCACGCCCGGCGATCAGCCGCCGGGCCCGCGCCCGGCGGCGACTCCGTCCCGGCGCACGCCCGGCACCGGCCCTGTCGGGCACGCCCCGGCGGTGAGCCGTCAGGGGCGCGCCGCGCGGTGGTCCGCGAACCAGCGGGGGAACTCGGTCAGGTCGGCGAGGACGACGTCCGCGCCCGCCGCGCGCAGCTCCGCCGGGTCGCACGGGCCGCTGGCGACCGCGACCGCCAGTGCTCCGGCGGTCCGCGCGCCGCGCACATCACCCACATGGTCGCCGACGTACACGCCCGCGTCGTGCTCGCGCAGCGCCGTCGCCTTCTGCTCGGCCCACAGGTCGCCGATCACCGCGTCCGGTTCGATGCCGAGGTGGGCGAGGTGCAGCTTGGCGTTGGGCTCGTGCTTCGCGGTGACGACGATCGCCTGCCCGCCCGCCTCCCGCACGGCCGCCATGGCGTCGCGGGCGCCGGGCAGCGCCGGCGTGGGGGCTATGGCGTACGTCGGGTACATCGCCCGGTACAGGTCCGCCGCCTCCTCGACCCGCTCGGCCGGGAACCAGTTGATCAGTTCGTCCTCCAGCGGCGGCCCCAGCCGGGTGACGACGAGATCGGCGTCTATGGGGGTGCCGGTCCGCTCGGCCAGCGCCAGGTAGCAGGCGCGGATGCCCGGCCGGGAGTCGATGAGCGTCATGTCGAGGTCGAAGCCGACGGTGAGCCGCGCGGACGGGAACGACGCGGACGGGAGCGGGGTCGTGGAGGCCATGCCCGCCATTGTGCCTGCGACTCCTGCGAGGTCAGCGGGGGCGTTGGGAGCGCCAGGTGAGGAACAGGGCCGAGGCGACCGCCGCGGCCCGGACCACCCAGGGCCAGGTCTCGGAGACGGCGTCGTTCATGGTGCCGTCGGCGATGGGGGCGCCCCAGCGTTCCTCGGTCCGGCCCCAGAGCCAGACGATCCCGCCCGCGATCGCGAGGCCCGGCAGGACGACGACCGCCCACTTGATCTCGGCCCGGGTGAGGCGGCGGGAGGCGTAGGCGATGACCCAGCCGAGGAACAGGGCGAACCAGTTGCCCAGGACGGCGCCCGCGACCAGCAGGCCCGCGGCGGCCAGGAGCAGGGGGTTGCTCCAGCGGCCGGACGGGAGGCGCGGGAGCCGGCGCCGGACGGATCCGGTGCCGGTCCCGGCCTCGGCTCCGTTTCCGGCTTCGACGACGGGCGGCGCGGGAGCCGTCCCGGCCGGGCCCGCCGCCCCGGCCGGTTCCTTCGACGGCGGGGGTTTGAGCAGTTCGGGGATCTCCACGCCGCCGACGAAACCGGTGACCTCGTCGCCGACGCCGAAGGGGCTGTCGTCCACCCGCCACCAGTCGGGCCGGCCGGCGCTGTCCCCGAGTTCGTCCGTACCGGCCCGGTGCGGCGGGGACGGCACGCCGGAGGCGGGCGCGGGGTGCGGGTTCCCGGGCGGGCGGGGGCGGGGGACGGCGCGGCGCAGGACGTCCCGCGCGCGCCCGCCCCGCTGGGCGGGGACCGCGGCGGGCGGCGGTGCGGGTTCGCCCTCGGTGGGCCCGGTCCCCCCCTCCGGCCGGGGAACCGCGCCGCCGGACCCGGCCGCCCCCGCCGCCCCGGAGGGGTCCGCGGCCGCCGCCACGACCTCGTCCGGGGTGCCCATGCGGGAGATGATGCGGCGCACGGCGGCCGGGGAGTCGACCGCGGACCTCGCCCGGCGCCGGTCGATCTCGTCACGCAACCGGGCGACCAGCCCCATCCGGGTCGCCGACGGCAGCTGCCGCTGCTGCGCCACGTCACCGACGCGGCTCAGGTACTCGTAGACGACCTGGTCACTCTCGATACCCACGAAGTGCCCTCCGGGGCGGATGCGTTGGTACACGACGTCGGACGACGGTACCGCGAGTCCGGGCGGCCGACCCAACTCCGCGCACCCCACCGGCGTAGCCACCCGCTACCGTGAGGCGGATGAGCACCGAGGAGAAGCCCGCGGCGGCCCCCCGATCCCTCGCGGAGGCGCTCCGGGGACGGGACGACGCCGGGCTCGCCGCGCTTCTGCGCAGCCGACCCGACCTCGTCACGCCCGTGCCCACCGACCTCACCCAGCTCGCCACCCGGGCCGGGACCCGGGCCTCGGTGGTGCGGGCCCTGGAGCGGCTGGACCGGTTCGCGCTGCAGACCGCCCAGGCGCTGGCCGTGGCGGCCGATCCGGCGCCGTACGACGAGCTGCTCGGGCTGCTGGCCGGCGACGAGGGCGACCCGGCGGTGTCCGCCGCGCTGCCGCACGCCGTGCGGACGCTGCGCGAACAGGCGCTGGTGTGGGGCGGCGACGACCGGCTGCGGCTGGTCCGTACGGCCCGTGAGCTGCTCTCCCCCTCCGCGCAGCACCCCTCGCCGACCGGTCTCGGCCCGACCGTGCGGGAGGCGACGGCCGGGATGTCCCCGGGGCGGATCCAGGAGATCGTCACGGCGGCCGGACTGCCGTCCACCCATGACTCGGTCTCCGCGGTGGCCGCCCTGACCGGGCTGTTCACGGACCGGGCACGGATGTCGGCGCTGCTCGCCGAGGTGCCGCCCGAGTCGACGGAGGTGCTGGAGCGGCTGGTGTGGGGGCCGCCCTACGGCCAGGTCACCGCCGATCCGGCGCCCCGGCTGCGGCTGCTGCTGGACCGGGGGCTGCTGCTGCCGACGGCGCCCGGGACGGTCGTGCTGCCGCGTGAGGTGGCGCTGCATCTGCGGGGCGGGCGGGCGCACCGGGTGACCGAGCCGGTGCCGCCACCCGTCGAACCCGTACCCGCGGCCGCGCACCGTCCACAGGTGGTGGACGCGGCGGCGGCCGGGCAGGCGTACACGGCGCTGGCGGCCGTCGAGGAGCTGCTGAAGGACTGGGACGAGGGCGGTCCGGCGGTGCTGCGGTCCGGCGGGCTGAGTGTGCGGGACCTGAAGCGGACCGCCGTCGCCCTGGACGTGCCCGAGCCGGTCGCCGCGTTCTGGGTCGAACTGGCCTATGCGGCGGGGTTGCTGGCCTCCGACGGGGAGGCCGACGAGCGGTACGCGGCGACCCCGGCGTACGACACCTGGCTGGAGCGGCCCGCCGCCGAGCGCTGGACGGCGCTGGCCACGGCGTGGCTGGCGGCGACCCGGACCCCGGGACTGGTCGGCGGGCGGGACGCGAAGGACCACACGGTGGCGGCGCTCGGTCCGGGGCTCGACCGGTCGGCGGCGCCCGAGGTGCGGCACCGGGTGCTGGCGCTGCTGGCGGGGCTTCCGGAGGGGGCGGCTCCGGTGGCCGAGTCGGTGTGGGCGCGGCTGCGGTGGGAGCGCCCGCCGCGCACCGCCGACGGTGACGGTGACGGCGAGGACCTGCGCTCCCGGCTCGCCCGGTGGACGCTCACCGAGGCGGAGATGCTGGGGATCACCGGCCGGGGGGCGCTGTCGGCCCACGGGCGGGCGCTGCTCGGGCTGCCCGCGCCGAAACCGGCCCGTCCGGCCCACTCGGCCGAACCGGAGCCCCCGGGGCCGGGCGACCGGTTGCCGGTCCACCACCGGCCGGTCCCGCCGCCGGGCCCCCTCTCCCCCGGCGGGTCCTCCCCCGCCGGGGCGAGGAACGCCGCCGCGGCCGCCCGGCTGCTGGCACCGCTGCTGCCCGAACCGCTGGACCACGTCCTGCTCCAGGCCGACCTGACGGCCGTCGCGCCGGGCCCGCTGCGCCGGCCGCTCGCGGACATGCTGGACGTGCTCGCGGACGTGGAATCGAAGGGCGGGGCGACCGTCTACCGGTTCACCCCGGGCTCGGTACGCCGTGCCCTGGACGCCGGACGGACCGCCGCCGACCTGCACGCCTTCCTCGCGGCGCACTCCCGCACACCGGTGCCGCAGCCGCTGGCGTATCTGATCGACGACGTGGCCCGCCGGCACGGGCACCTGCGGGTGGGCGCGGCCTCCGCGTACGTACGCTGCGACGACGAGGCGGTGCTGAACGAGATCCTCGCCGACAAGCGGGCCGCCGGGCTGGGTCTGCGCCGTCTCGCGCCGACCGTGCTGGCCGCGCGGGCCGACCCGGCCGGCCTGCTGGAGGGGCTGCGCCGGATGGGGTTCGCCCCGGCCGCCGAGTCCGCCGAGGGCGATGTCCTGATCACCCGCGCCCACGCCCGCCGCACCCCGCCGCGCACCCCGCCCGAGCCGGTTCCGGAGGGGCCGCCGGTGCCCGACGACACCCTGCTCACGGCGGCGATCCGGGCCGTACGGGCGGGTGACCTCGCCGCCACCGCCCCCCGCAGGTCCCGGGACGGGGAGCGGCAAGCGGCCGGGGCCGGGCGCGGGGGCGGCGAGCTGCCGCGCACCGGGTCCGCGGAGACCCTCGCCACCGTGCAGGCCGCCGTCCTCACCGGTGAGGCGCTGTGGATCGGCTACGTCAACGCCGAGGGCGCCGCCAGCCAGCGCGTCATCGCCCCGGTCCGGGTCGAGGGCGGCTTCGTCACGGCGTACGACCACACCGCCGACGAGGTCCGCACCTATCCGCTGCACCGGATCACGGGCGTCGCGGAACTGGCGGACGCCGAACCGGCCGACGGGGGACCGGCCCACGGGGAAAGCTGAGCCCGACCCGCCGGCGGACACCGGCGATCAGGCAAACTGGACGTTTGGCCGAGCTGTGTCCGTGCAGTGCCCGTGCCGAGCCCGTCGCAGAAAGGCAGCCGCGCGTGAATGGTCCGCTCATCGTCCAGTCCGACAAGACGCTTCTCCTGGAAGTCGACCACGAGCAGGCGGACGACTGCCGTCGCGCCATCGCGCCCTTCGCCGAACTGGAGCGGGCCCCGGAGCACATCCACACCTACCGGGTGACCCCGCTCGGCCTGTGGAACGCGCGGGCCGCCGGCCATGACGCCGAGCAGGTGGTGGACGCGCTGGTGCAGTACAGCCGCTACCCGGTGCCGCACGCGCTGCTCGTCGACATCGCCGAGACGATGGACCGCTACGGCCGGCTCAGCCTGCTCAAGCACCCGGCGCACGGTCTCGTCCTCACCAGCACCGACCGGCCCGTGCTGGAGGAGGTGCTGCGCTCCAGGCGGATCGCCCCGCTGGTCGGCGCCCGCATCGACCCGGACACCGTCGCCGTGCACCCCTCGGAGCGCGGGCAGATCAAGCAGACGCTGCTGAAGCTGGGCTGGCCCGCCGAGGACCTCGCCGGGTACGTGGACGGCGAGGCGCACCCCATCGAGCTGGTCGAGGACGGGTGGGCGCTGCGCCCGTACCAGAAGCAGGCCGTGGAGAACTTCTGGCACGGCGGCTCCGGTGTGGTCGTCCTGCCCTGCGGCGCGGGCAAGACGCTGGTCGGCGCCGGTTCGATGGCGCAGGCGAAGTCGACCACGCTGATCCTGGTCACCAACACCGTCTCGGCCCGGCAGTGGAAGCACGAGCTGGTGAGGCGGACCTCGCTGACCGAGGACGAGATCGGCGAGTACAGCGGGACGAAGAAGGAGATCCGTCCCGTCACCATCGCCACCTACCAGGTGCTGACGACCCGCCGGAAGGGCGTCTACCCCCACCTGGAACTCTTCGACTCCCGGGACTGGGGCCTGATCCTCTACGACGAGGTGCACCTGCTGCCCGCCCCCGTCTTCAAGTTCACCGCCGACCTCCAGGCCCGCCGGCGCCTGGGTCTGACCGCGACCCTCGTCCGCGAGGACGGCCGCGAGTCGGACGTGTTCTCCCTCATCGGCCCGAAGCGGTTCGACGCGCCGTGGAAGGAGATCGAGGCGCAGGGCTACATCGCGCCCGCCGACTGCGTGGAGGTCCGGGTCAACCTCACCGAATCCGAACGGATCGCGTACGCGACGGCGGAGACCGAGGAGAAGTACCGCTTCTGCGCGACGACCGCCACCAAGCGGAAGGTGACGGAGGCGATCGTGCGCCGCTTCGCGGGGCAGCAGATCCTCGTCATCGGGCAGTACATCGACCAGCTGGACGAGCTGGGCGAACACCTGAACGCTCCGGTGATCAAGGGCGACACGTCGAACGCGCAGCGGGAGAAGCTGTTCGAGGCGTTCCGGCAGGGCGAGATCGGCGTGCTGGTGGTGTCCAAGGTCGCCAACTTCTCGGTCGACCTGCCGGAGGCCACGGTCGCCGTCCAGGTGTCGGGCACCTTCGGGTCCCGGCAGGAGGAGGCCCAGCGACTGGGCCGGGTGCTGCGGCCCAAGGCGGACGGCCACCAGGCGCACTTCTACTCCGTGGTCGCCCGCGACACCATCGACCAGGACTTCGCGGCCCACCGCCAGCGCTTCCTGGCGGAACAGGGCTACGCCTACCGCATCGTCGACGCGGACGAACTCCTCGCGGAGAGCTGAGCAGAGCTGAGCGCGCGCCCCGGAGCCTCGTCCCCGGGGGCGTCACCCCTTGGGGAGGTCGCACACCGGCAGGACAACGAACAGCGGCGGCGCCGGGGAGAGGAAGGCCGCCGCGATGCGCAGGGGCGTCCAGCGGGTGCTCCAGGGCGGCAGCCAGGACGTGAGCCAGGCGCCGGAGGTGAGGACGCCGCCGAGGGGCATCGCCCGGAGGATCACGTCCAGGGCGGTCGTCAGGGCCTGCGAGCAGTCGTCGGGGCCACAGCCGTCGGTCGCCATCGGGGGCATCGTTCCCACCAGCAGCGCCACCGGCCCCGGGAACGTCAGGAGCACGGTCGCGACAGTGGGCGCCACCCAGGCCCGGCGGTCCCGGTCGGCCGGGTGGAGCACCGGGGCGGCAGGGGGGCGGAGGAGTCGTGGCTCATGGCGCCGGTCGAGCCGTGTGACCGGCGCCCGCGCCTCGGCGCGCGTACTCGGACGGAAAGGGGCGGGTCACTCACTTCGGCACCCGATCGGACGCGTGTCGGTTGCCCGGTCGACGGGCCGCCGATGGTATGACAGCGGGTCCGTCGCCGCGGGCCCGACTCCCGGTCGCCGCGAGGGAAGGGCCTGCCCATGCCACGGACCGCCACTGCCACCGCCACTGCCACCGCCATCCGGACGCCCCTCACCCGAGCCGCCGGTGCGGCGGCCGGGGCACTGATCCTGCTGCTCGGGGCGGTCGGCCCGGCGTCCGCGGGCGGACCGAGCGGGGCTGACGGCGGCGGCAGCGGCAGCGGTGGTGGTGGTGGCGGCGACGGCGGTCACGGCGGGGTGGCGCTGCGCTGGCAGGACTGCCCGAACGTCGCACAGACCGGGTTCGAGTGCGCGACGGCGACCGTGCCCCTGGACCACACCCGCCCCGGGGACCGCACCCTCGAGCTGGCGGTGATCAGACACCGCGCCGCCGCGCCGGAGAAGCGGGTGGGCACGCTGTTCTTCAACCCCGGCGGCCCGGGCGGCCCGGGCACCGTGGGACTGCCGCAGCTGTACGGCAAGTTCCCGGCCGAACTGCGGGACCGCTACGACATCGTCAGCTGGGACCCGCGCGGGGTCGGCCAGAGCACGGCCGTACGCTGCTTCGACACCGCCGAGGAGGCCGTCGCCTGGCAGTCGAAGCTCCCGCCGTTCCCGGTGGGCGAGCGCGAGCAGCAGGCGTACGCCGCCGCCTACGCCGACCTGGCGAAGCAGTGCGAGCAGCGCGATCCGGACCTGCTGCGCCACATCTCGACCGCCGACACCGCCCGCGACCTGGACCTGCTGCGCGCGGCGGTGGGCGAGGAGCAGCTGCGGTACTGGGGCGTCTCGTACGGCACGCTGCTCGGCGCGACCTACGCGAACCTGTTCCCCGAGCGGGCCGGGCGGCTCGTCCTGGACGGGAACGTGAACCCGCTCGCCTGGCTGGGCGAGGGCGGCACGGCGGGTGGGGCCGGGGAGCTGAGCACGTTCCTGCGGCTCGGCTCCCACCTCGGTTCGGCCGACACGCTGGCGCAGTTCCTCGACCACTGCGGGCGTGCCCCGGTGACCAGCTGCGTCTTCTCGGCGGGCACCCCGGCGGCCACCCGCGACAAGTACGACACCCTGATACGGCGCCTCGCCGCCCGGCCGGCCGGTGACCGGACGTACGCGAGGGCCGTGAGCGAGGTGCGCGGCGGGCTCTACACCGTGCACCCCGGCTGGACCGGTGTCGCGGACCTGCTGGAGGCGCTGTGGTCCGGCCGGCCCCTCCTGGCCCCGAGTGTCCCGACGGACGTCCCGGTGCCCTACCCGGGCTTCGAGCAGTCGCTCGCGGTGATGTGCGCGGAGAGCCCCAACCCGCGGTCGCCACTGCGCTACCCCGAGCTGGAGCGGCGGGCGGTGGCGGAGGCCGGGGAGCTGGCCCACTGGTGGGTGTGGGCCAACGAGCCGTGCGCCACGTGGCCGGCCAGGGCGGCCGACCCCTACACCGGCCCGTGGGACCGGGCGACCGCCCACCCGGTGCTGGTGGTGAACACGACCCACGACCCCTCCACCCCGTACCGGGCGGCCCGGAACATGGTCGGGGAACTGGGCGACGCGCGGCTGCTGACGCTGGACGGGTACGGGCACACCGCGCTGGACAACCCGAGTGCGTGCGTGGGACGGCACGTGGTGCGGTACTTCCTCACCGGCGCGCTGCCGCCGAAGGACGCGCGCTGCGCCCAGGACCTCCCGCCGTTCGCCCCGCCGGCCGAGGCGCCGTCGCCGTCGGAACCGCTGCGGGCGCAGGCCGGGACGCCTGCCGGAGGCCTGCCGCGGGCCGCGGCTCCGGACGGGCCGCTGCCGGCGCCGTACGGCGTCTGGCCCCTGGAGGTCGTCGAGGGCCTGCTTCCGCCGCGTACCTGATCAGCGGCGGCGGACGCCGGCCTCCTCGTTGTACTCGCCGAGGACGGTGACCGAGAAGAAGGCCTCGGCGAAGACCCTGACGGCGCGCAGGGCGTTGCCGAGACGGTGCGGGGAGTGGTGGACGGAGCCGGTGGCGGTGGCGCCGCGGCGCGGAGGGCCCTGGCCACCGGCTCGGCTGCCTGGGGTGAAGGTCGCTGCGCTCATGTGTCCAGGGTGCGCCCGATCGCCCGTTCGGAGCATCGGTCCCCGGGCCCGACTTCGCCTCCCGCCCGGTCCCCCCTGAGGCGGGGGGCCTCCCCTGCGAGGAGGACCCGGAACCCCGAGAACCCCTGAGGGGTACGGCCGGGAGGGAAACCGTTCGCCCCGGACAGCGCGGCCGACTAGAATCCTCCGCTCGCCCCGGCCGCGCTGTCAGCGTTGTCAGCGTTGTCAGCGTTGTCCGGGGAGCTCCCCGCCTCCCTCACCGGAGCGCCACCGCCCGGACGGAAACCGGCCGGTCAGCCATGCCGTGATCACGCGGCATCACCGTCAGCACCCGCCGGAGGCAACCCCGTGCCCGCGCACGTCCCCGAACCCACGCCCACCCCCACGCCTGCGCCCACCCCCGAGCCCGCCGGTACCGACCCGCTGGACCGCGAGCGGGCCCACCTCGCCGCGTCCCGTACCGCCCTGCGGGCCATGCGCGCGGACGTCGAGGCCCTCGACCTGAGCAACGTCACCGCGAACTGGGTCAACGCGCAGATCCTGGAACGGCAGATGACGGAGCGCGTCAAGGCGCTGGCCGACCTCAGCGACACCCCGCTGTTCTTCGGCCGGCTCGACCACCTGCATGCCCCGGGCGTAGAAGGGGCGGAAGGGGCCGAGGGCGAGCGCTTCTACGTCGGGCGCCGCCACGTGCACGACGCCGACGGCGACCCGATGGTGATCGACTGGCGGGCGCCGGTCTCGCAGTCGTTCTACCGGGCGTCCAAGAAGGACCCGATGGACCTCGCGCTGCGCCGCCGTTTCGGCTACACCGGCGGCGACCTCACGGCGTACGAGGACGAGCACCTGTCCGACCCGACCGAGGCCGCCGTCACCAGCAGGCTGCTCCAGCGGGAGATCGAGCGCCCGCGCGTCGGCCCGATGCGGGACATCGTCGCCACCATCCAGCCCGAGCAGGACGAGATCGTACGGTCCGGCCTGTCGGGCAGCGTCTGTGTGCAGGGCGGCCCCGGCACCGGGAAGACCGCCGTCGGCCTGCACCGGGTGGCGTACCTCCTGTACGCCCACCGCGAGCGGCTGGCCCGCACCGGCACGCTGGTGGTCGGGCCGAACCGGTCCTTCCTGCACTACATCGAGCAGGTGCTGCCCGCGCTGGGCGAACTGGCGGTCGGGCAGGCGACGGTGGACGACCTGGTGGCCCATGTCGAGGTGCGCGGAACGGACGACGCGCGGGCCGCGCTCGTCAAGGGCGACGCCAGGATGGCCGAGGTCCTGCGCCGGGCCCTCCACTCGCACGTGACGATGCCCACCGAACCGGTCGTCGTCGTGCGCGGCTCACGCCGCTGGCGGGTGCCGGCGTACGAACTGGAGGAGATCGTCCGCCAGTTGCTCGACCGCGACATCCGCTACGGCGCCGCCCGCGAGGCCCTCCCGCAGCGCGTCGCGCACGCCGTGCTGGTGCGGATGGAGCGCGCCGGGGAGGCGCCGGACGACAGGGTGCAGGACACGGTGGCCCGCACCAGCGCGGTGAAGGCCGCGGTGAAGGCGGTCTGGCCGGCCGTCGACCCGGCGAAACTCGTCCTGCGCCTGCTGGCGGACCCGGATTTCCTGGCCGAGCACGCGGCCGGACTGCTGGACGAGGACGAGCAGAAGGCGATCCTCTGGACGAAGCCGGCGCGGTCGGTGCGGTCCGCGAAGTGGTCGGCGGCCGACGCGGTGCTGATCGACGAGGCCACCGACCTGATCCGGCGCACCCCCTCCCTCGGGCACGTGGTGCTCGACGAGGCGCAGGACCTCTCCCCCATGCAGTACCGGGCGGTGGGCCGGCGCTGCACCACCGGCTCGGCGACCGTCCTCGGCGACCTGGCGCAGGGCACCACGCCGTGGGCGACCCGGAGTTGGGAGGAGGCGCTGACCCACCTGGGCAAACGGGACGCCTTGATCGAGGAGTTGACGGCCGGTTTCCGCGTTCCGACGGACGTGATCGCGTACGCCTCCCGGCTGCTCCCGCACATCGCGCCGGGGCTGACCCCGGTGGCGTCGATCCGCGACAACCCGGGCTTCTTCGAGGTCCGTCCGGTCACCGGAAGCGGCGAAGTGGTGTCGGCCTGTCGGGAGTTGCTGGACCGCGAGGGTTCGGTCGGCCTGATCGCCGCGGACGCCCGCATCCCGGAACTGGCCCGGGAGCTCACCGCGGCAGGCCTCGGACACGTCGCGCCCGGCGAGGAGACGACGCACGACACCCGGCTCACCCTGGTCCCGGCGTCCCTGGCGAAGGGCCTGGAGTACGACTACGTGGTCCTGGACGAGCCGCGCGCCGTGGTCGACGCCGAGCCCGACGAACGCACCGGTCTGCGCCGCCTGTACGTCGCCCTGACCCGTGCGGTCTCGGGCCTGATCGTGACCCACGCGGCCCCGCTGCCGGAGCAGTTGCTGCCGCACTGAGCCGGGCCGCGGGGCCGGTGTCAGCCCCCGTCCACCACCCGGCGCCACTCGGCGACGGCCTCCGCCGAGACGGGTCCGTCCCACCCGTCCGGCCGGGCCGCGCCGCCGATGTGGAAGGCACGGATCCCGGCGCCGAGCAGGGTGGGCACCTGCTCCAGCCGCAGCCCGCCGCCCACGAGCAGCTGCTGCTCGTACCCGGGTTCGCCCCGCCCTCCCCGCCGGGCCTCGGTGAGCAGCGTCGGCAGCCCGTCGGCCACCCCGCCGGGCGCGCCGGCCGTGAGGTAGGCGTCGAGACCGGGCAGCCCGTCGAGCTGCTTGCGCAGGGCGTCGCGGTCGGCGGCGCGGTCGATGGCGCGGTGGAAGGTCCAGCGGCAGCCGTCCAGCGCGCCGACCACCCGCTCCACCGCGTCCAGGTCCACACCGCCGTCCGCGTCCAGGAACCCGAGGACGAACTCCTGCGCCCCCGCGTCCCGCATCTCCCGTGCCGTGTCCACCAGCCGGCCGAGGTCGCCCGCGGCGAACCCGTCCGCCAGCCGCAGCATCACCCGCGGCGGGATGTCGACGGCCGCGCGCACGGCGGCGACGGTGCGGGCGGACGGGGTGAGCCCGTCGGCGGCCATGTCGGTGACCAGCTCGAGCCGGTCCGCGCCCCCGGCCTGCGCGGCGACGGCGTCCTCGACGTCGAGGGCGATCACCTCCAGGACTGCACGCTCGCTCATGGGACCCCATTCCTCGGTTCATCGGTGCGGCGACGCCAAACGGCGACTACAGGTCTAGTCCATTTCAACCCTACGCTCGCTCACCGGGCTCCACACCGTCCACAGAAGTGCTGCGGAACGTTGCACCCTTCACTCAACTTGTAGTACTTCTTATACATGAGCGAGCAGGTGCACAACAGACTGGCCATGGTGCGCGCCGAGCGGAAGGTGTCCCGGCAGCACTTGGCCGAGGCGGTGGGGGCGCACTACCAGACCATCGGCTACATCGAGCGGGGGCAGTACAACCCGAGCCTCGACCTGGCGCTGAGGATCGCGAAGTTCTTCGAACTGCCGGTGGAGGCGCTGTTCTCACTGGAACCGTTCCGGCCGCTCACGGATGAGATCTACGGGAGGAAGACGCCATGACGACCACGCCGTTGACGCGCCACGACCACCGCATGCTGCGGATCATGAACGATCCCCGAGGCCGGCCGCTGTACGCCACGGCCGCCCGCCGACGCCTGGTCGTCACCGCACACCTGGTGCTGACCGCGGCCGTCGGCGGGCTCATGGCCTTCTTCTCCCTCGCGCAGGAGAAACCGCTCTGGGCGGCCGTCGTCACGGGGGCGCTGCTGCTGCCGTGGGCGGTCGCGACCGGGGCGATCAACGGGGCCACCCGCGGCCTGCTCGAACTGCGCGAACGGGCTTTGGACGAGCGCCAGTCCGCCGAACGCGCCCGGGTACGGGCCCGCGCCCACCAGGCGATGACCCTCTTCCTCGTCGGCACCGTGGTCGCCGCCGGCCTGTGGACCGCGAGGGCCGCCGACGGCGGTCTCCCCGCGGCGCCCGCGACAGTGGTACTCGTCTCCGTCCTCGTGGTGCACTGGCTGATGCCGCTGTGGGTGGCCGGCCTGACGGCTCGGGACGAGCCGGCCGAGGACGACGGCCCCGCGGCGGCCTGACGGGCCCGCCGCCCCGGCCGCCGCCCCGCCCCTCGAGGGCATCGGGCAGCGGCCGGGCCGCCTTACCGATCCGCCCGATCCGCCCGATCCGCCCGATCCGCCCGCTCAGCCAGCTCAGCCCGCTCAGCAAAGGCGTTCCGGCTCACTTCCCGAAGATGTTCAGCTCCGCGGCCGCCGCCCCGGCCAGCTCGTACGAGGCCCCGTCCACCGGCCGTCCCGCGTACAGCCGCACCAGCGTCGGCCCGTCCCCGATGTACCGCGCCGGGGGCCGTCGGCCCGAGGTGTCGCCCAGCCGCAGGGGCTCGTCCACGTCGTCGAGGTCGGCGTGCAGCGGAAGGTGCTCCCTCCGGCCGGTCACGTAGGCCAGCAGGGAGAACGCGGACGGCAGCCCCGCGCCCGCGTACGCGCCGGGCTCCCCGAACGCCTCGCGCACGTCCCCCGCGTGCACCCACTCGCCCAGCGCGAGGACGTCCAGCGCCCCGCCCGCCTTCGCGATCACCGGCCCGGCCTCGGTCATGCCGCGCTCCAGCTCGTCCACGACGCGCCGGTTGCTCCACTCGGCCCGCTCGGCGATGTCCCGGTCGTTGGACGCGGGCGAGAAGACCCCCTTCTCGAACCGGCCCTCCAGCACCCGCGTGAACGCGGCCGAACAGTGCGCCAGCACGTCCCGCACCGTCCACCCCGGACACGCCGCCACCGGCACCGCGAAGTCCGCGTCGGGCCTCTGCCGCAGCAGCGGGATCAGCACATCCCGCTCGACGGTCAGCAGCCGCCCGGGGAGTTCGGGGTCTCGTACGTTCTGCACATCCGCAGGAGTCGTCATGCCGACCACGCTAGTGGCGACTCCGCCCGCAGGAGGGCAGTCACTCCGCGGAGGGGGCCGGGAGCGTGGCGAGTTCGCCCAGGAGCCGGGCCGCCGGCGCCGGATCGACCAGCCACTTCAGGTGACTGCCCGGGAGGGTGCGGACGTCGTACGGGTTGTCCGGCGTCAGCTCGTCTCCCTCGCGGATCAGCCGGTCCTGCAGGGCGAGCGGCATGCTCGCGTCGTCGGCCAGGCGGACGAAGGTCTTCGGGATGCGGCCCCAGGTCGCCGCCTGCGCCCGGTCGGCGGAGGTGCCGACGTCCAGGTTCTCGTCGGGCTGGAAGGTGCTGAGGAAGGTCAGGAACTCCTCGTCGGTGCCGTCGGCGAGGATGGCCGCCTTGAGCGCCGCGAGGGCGGCCGGGTCCGCGGTGCGGAAGTTGACGCGGAGCAGGCCGAGTTCGGCGGGGTTCCCGGCCATCGCCAGGCCCAGGGAGGCGGCGTCGACCGTGGCCATCTCCGGCTCGGCGTAGTAGTCGCCGACGTCGAGCGCGACCGGGCACCAGGCCGCGACGTAGACGAGGCGGTCGATCAGGTCGGGCCGCGCGTTGGCCGCGGCCGTGGCCGTGGCGCCGCCGCGGCTGTGGGAGACGAGGATCACCGGGCCGTTCCGCCTGGCCCGCTCCAGGACCCCGATCAGGTGCGCGGCGTTGTCGGCGAGCGTGACGCCCTTGATCGCACCGGGCGCGGTGGCGAGCCCTTCGGGATCCTGCGGCGCCTGGTAGGCGCGGGTGTAGGTCGCCGCGAAGCCGTGGCCCGGCAGGTCGACGGCGACCGAACGGTGCCCGAGCAGGCCGAGTTCGGCCTGCAGCGGCGCGAAGGAGAAGGAGTTCGCGAAGGCTCCGTGGACCAGTACGAACGTCGGTTGCACCTGACTGCTCACTTCTTCCGGGCTCCTTCGCGTCGGCGGCGCGTGCGGACGGGTGTTCGCACTCCGGCGCTTCACACTACCCAGCGGAAGATCGCCCGCACTACCCGTAATCGTTTCTTCCGCTTGTGCGGAGGGCGTGCCCCGAGAGCCGCAGGGCACGGCGCGACCGCGTCCGGTGCTTCACGGCACGAGCCGAGCCGGAGCTCTGCGGCGAAGCTCCCGCGATCCATCAGGTCGGCAAGAATGGCCGTATGGCCGACACCGACGTCCTGCGCGCCCGTTTCGCCCGTGCTCTGGAGGGGGCCCGGGGTCCCGGGGGCGGGCCCGATCCGGCGCCCTACGCCGACCACCTGATCGCCCGCTGGCAGGAGCCGCAGCGGCACTACCACACGCTCGGCCACCTCACCGCCGTACTCGATCACGTCGACGAGCTGGCGGCGCACGCGGAGGACCCGGACGTCGTGCGGCTCGCGGCCTGGTTCCACGACGCCGTGTACCTGCCCGACCGCTCCGAGAACGAGGAGCGGTCCGCGCGGCTCGCCGAGCGGGCGCTGGCCGAGGCCGGGGTGGCGGAGGCGAAGACCGCCGAGGTGGCGCGGCTGGTGCGGCTCACCGTCACGCACGACCCGGCCGAGGACGACCGTGACGGTCAGGTGCTGTGCGACGCCGACCTGGCGGTCCTCGCCTCGCCCCCGTCGGCGTACGCCGTCTACACCGCCGCCGTCCGCGCGGAGTACCACTTCGTGCCGAACGACGCCTTCCGCGAGGGCCGCGCCGCCGTCCTGCGCCGACTCCTGGCCCTGCCCCGCCTGTTCCACACCCCTCGCGGGCAGGAGCACTGGGAGGCCACGGCCCGGTACAACATCGGCGGCGAGCTGGAAATGCTGTCGACCCCGGCGCCGCCGCCCTCATAGCCTGCCCTGCATGCGTGCCTCGGGAGCGGAACAGGTGGAGGAAGCCGTCGCGGACTGCGTGGCGGCGCTGGCAGCGGTCCGGGGACGGAAGTGGGAGGGGGTACGGGCCGGACGGCTGGAGTGGGACTGCCGCGCGACGGCCGTGCACATCGCCTCCGACCTCATCGCGTACGCCGGCCAGTTGGCCGGCCGCGCGCAGGACGCGTACGTGCCCTTCGAGATCGCTCCGGACGACGGCACCGACAACACCGCTCTCCTGACCGTGATCGGGACGACCGGCGCTCTGCTCGCCGCCGCGATCCGCACCACCCCGCGCGCGGTCCGCGCCTTCCACCCGTACCCCTTCCGGCACGCGAACCGCGAGGGCTTCGCCGCGATGGGCGTGGCCGAGGTGCTGCTGCACACCCACGACATCACCGAGGGCCTGGGCGTACGGTACGAACCACCCACCGAACTCGCCTCGTTCGTCCTCACCCGGATCTTCCCGCACGTCCGGCCGGGTCCCGCCCCCTGGCAGACCCTGCTGTGGGCGACCGGGCGCGGCGACCTGCCGGGGCGCGAGCCCGTCGGTCAGTGGCGCTGGAGCAACAATCCGGTGCTCCGCAGCGAGCGGCTCGACCTGGAGGGCGTCACGCCCGCGACCGCCGCCGACCTGAGTACGGGCGGTGACGGCGGCTTCGCGTGGGTCGGTTCCGCTCCCGCCGACGGGACCCGGGTGGGGGCCGGGTTGATGGTCGAGCAGTACGAGGAAGGGACCTTCCACCCGGAGTGGACCATGTACGTGCTGGTCCGGCGGGAGGACGACCTCGCGGTGGGCGCCATGGGGTTCCACCGCGTTCCGGACGGGGACGGCCGGGTGGAGATCGGCTACGACCTCGTCGAAGGCGCCCGCGGTCACGGCTACGCCACCGAGGCGCTGCGCGCGCTGTCGGCGTGGGCGCTCGCGCAGGACGGCGTACGGACCGTCACCGCCGTCGTCGACCGCGCCAACACGCCCTCGCAGAACGTCGTCACCCGCGCCGGATTCACCCGGGTCGCCGAACCCGAGGGCGAGTACGTCTACGAACTGCGCCGCTGAACCTCGCCGACGCGCACCACGCCGGCGCGCACCGCGGCGTCGCGCACCGTGCTCTTGCGCACCCGCAGCCCCGCCCCGTACAACAGCCGCACCACCTCGCGGCTGCTGACCTCCACCGCCCCGGCGAGCACGACGTCCGGGTACCGGTGCTCGGGGATGTCGTAGTGGTCGCGTTCGAAGGCGCGGCGGGGGACGCCGAGGGCGGCGGCGAAGGCGTGCAGTTCGTCGTAGGAGACGTCGCTGACCAGGTGGGACCAGAGGCGGCCGTGTCCCGGCCAGGTGGGCGGATCGATGTACAGGGTCACGTCGAGGCCGCCCCGCCCAGCGAGCCGACCGCCGCGACCTTCACGCCCGCCAGGTGGCACACCCAGTGCGGGTCGGGGCCGAGTTCCGGCTCCACCTCCAGCGCGTGCGGGTCGCCGGAGCCGCACACCGGGCACAGCGGCCAGCGGCCGTACCGCTCCAGCAGGGCGTCCTGCACGTCCTGGGCGACCAGACCGGCGAGGAACCCGGCGCCCTCCGGCCACTGTTCGACCCACCAGCGGCGGTGCGCGACGGACTCCTCGACGAGCGAGACGACGTCCGCCTCGGCGACCTCGTGCGCGACCAGGTCCGCGAGCACCAGCGCGCGGGCCGCGTGCAACGCCTGCTCCAGGGAACCGACAGGGGCGACGGAGGGGTCGTCGGGATCGTCATGGGGGGCCATGCCCCCATTGTGCGCACCCTTGACCGCACCACCGAAACGAAAATATCTTTCAGGAGTGACCCAGGATGTGAAGGAAATTTTCGCTCCGCCCGCCCCCGCCGCCCTCGCGGCCAAGGTGCGCACGCTGGCCCCCTCGATGACCCGTTCCATGCAGCGGGTCGCCGAGGCCGTCGCGGGCGACCCGGCCGGCTGCGCCGCCCTCACGGTCACCGGCCTCGCCGAGCTCACCGGCACCAGCGAGGCCACCGTCGTCCGCACCGCCCGCCTGCTCGGCTACCCCGGCTACCGCGACCTGCGGCTCGCCCTCGCCGGGCTCGCCGCCCAGCAGCAGTCCGGCCGCGCGCCCTCCATCACGACCGACATCGCGGTGGACGACCCCATCGCCGACGTCGTCGCCAAGCTCGCCCACGACGAACAGCAGACCCTCGCCGACACCGCGGCCGGACTGGACACCGTCCAGCTCGGCGCGGCCGTCGCGGCACTGGCCGGCGCCCGCCGGACGGACGTGTACGGCATCGGCGCCTCCGGCCTGGTCGCCCAGGACCTCACCCAGAAGCTGCTGCGCATAGGCCTGATAGCCCACGCCCCCGGCGATCCGCACCTCGCCGTCACCAACGCGGTGCAGCTGCGCGCCGGTGACGTGGCCGTCGCGATCACGCACTCCGGGTCGACCGGGGACGTCATCGAACCGCTGCGGGTGGCCTTCGAGCACGGGGCGACGACGATCGCGGTGACCGGCCGGCCGAACGGCCCCGTCACCCAGTACGCCGACCACGTCCTGACCACGTCCACGGCCCGCGAGAGCGAGCTGCGCCCGGCCGCGATGTCGTCCCGGACCAGTCAGCTCCTGGTGGTCGACTGCCTGTTCGTCGGCATCGCCCAGCGCACCTACGAGTCGGCGGCCCCCGCCCTGTCCGCGTCGTACGAGGCCCTGGCCCACCGGCACCGGAGCGGCCCGCGGTAGCGGACGCCTCCCACGGACCGCCGGACACAGCCCACCGCACACAGACCACCGGACACAGACCACCGGAGAGAACCGTTCCATGACCGACGCGCCCGAACCCCGTGGTCTCCGCGCCGAGTTGGAGACCCTGACCACCGAGGCGTTCCGTCCGGAGCTGGCGGACGTCGACCGGCTGCCCACCCTGGACATCGCCCGGCTGATGAACGGCGAGGACGCCATCGTGGCCGGCGCCGTGGCCGAGCAGCTGCCGCGGATCGCCGCCGCGATCGACGCCGTCGCCGACCGGATGGCCCGGGGCGGCCGGCTGGTCTACGCGGGCGCGGGCACCGCCGGCCGGCTCGGCGTCCTGGACGCCTCCGAGTGCCCGCCGACCTTCAACACCGACCCCGCCCGGGTCGTCGGCCTGATCGCGGGCGGCCCCGGCGCCGTGGTGTCCTCGGTCGAGGGCGCCGAGGACTCGGCGGAGCTGGCCGTCTCCGACCTGGCCGCGCTGGGGCTGACCGCCGACGACTCGGTGGTCGGCGTCTCCGCCTCCGGGCGCACCCCGTACGCCGTCGGCGCCGTCACCCGTGCCCGCGAGCGGGGCGCGCTGACCGTGGGCCTCGCCTGCAACGCGAACAGTCCGCTCGCCGCTGCGGCCGAGCACGGCATCGAGGTGGTCGTCGGCCCGGAACTCCTCACCGGCTCCACCCGCCTCAAGGCCGGCACCGCCCAGAAACTCGTCCTGAACATGATCTCGACGATCACGATGATCCGGCTGGGCAAGACGTACGGGAACCTGATGGTCGACGTCCGCGCCTCCAACGAGAAGCTGCGCGCCCGCTCCCGCCGTATCGTCGCCCTCGCGACCGGCGCGGCGGACGCCGACATCGAACGCGCCCTGGCCGCCACGGACGGCGAGGTCAAGCACGCCGTCCTGGTCCTGCTCGCCGACGTGGACGGCCCGACGGCCACCCGTCTCCTCGCCGAGGCCGACGGCCACCTGCGCGCGGCGCTGGCGGCCGCGGCCGGCCGCTCGTGACGGCTGGGATACTGGCCTCACCCCCCACACGGAGACGAACCATGAACCACGCGCAGCTCACCGCCCTGGGCCGCGCCCTGCGCGTCCTCGGCGAGCACGGCGAGGCGCTGGGCGCCGACACGCCGGACGCCAAGCTGCACGAGGTGCGGGCCGACCTGAAGCGCGCGCTGGACCGGCTGGACGAGAGCGTCGAGACGGCCGCGCCCAGCACCCGCTGCCCCGAGCACCCGACCGGGCCGGTCGACAAGAGCGCCCCCGACCTGTGCCTGCTGTGCGAGACCCGGCGCCGCACCGCCCGGCGCGCCGAGTTCAACGGCCCGGCGCCCCAGCAGCCGCCCACCGAGCCCGTCCCGTCCCGGTACGGGATGCACGGCGACCGCCCCCGGCCGCAGCAGCGCTGGCTGCCGGAGCTGTGGAACGGTCAGGCGTGGCAGCTGTGCGGCACCCCGCGCCGGGACCGGCGCGAGGCCGAGCTGTACATCGCGGCGCAGCAGCGCGGGCCCCGGCCCGCCACGGCGTACCGGGTGGTGCACGAGTTCACCGACTACGAGGTGCTGCGCGTGTGGGGGACGCCGGTCCGGCACGACATCGAGCCGATGCGCGACCTGTAGCCGACGGGGCCCGCAGGCCACGCACCGGAACCGCCCGCGGCGCGGCTCAGCTCAGTTCAGTTCAGCTCAGCGTCCGCAGCGAGGCCGCGTCGTACGGCTCGAGCTCGTCGAAGCGCCCGCCGAGGACCTTCGCCGCCCAGTCCGGGTCCTGGAGCACCGCACGTCCCACGGCGACGAGGTCGAACTCGTCGCGCTCCAGCCGGTCGAGCAGGTTGTCGAGGCTGCCCAGTTCGGCGCCCTTCCCGCGGAACGCGTCCTGGAAGTCCCCGTTCAGGCCGACCGAACCGACCGTGATGGCGGGCCTGCCGGTCAGCTTCTTCGTCCAGCCGGCCAGGTTCAGGTCCGAGCCCTCGAACTCCGGGAGCCAGTGACGGCGGGTGGAGGCGTGGAAGGCGTCGACGCCGGCCGCCGCGAGCGGGGCGAGGATCGCCTCCAGCTCCTCGGGGGTCTCGGCGAGACGGGAGTCGTAGGCGTCCTGCTTCCACTGGGAGTACCGGAAGAGGACCGGGAACCCGGGCGAGACCCGCTCACGGACCGCCGCGACGATCTCCGTCGCGAACTTCGCCCGCGCCACCGGGTCGCCGCCGTAGGCGTCGGTACGGCGGTTGGTGCCCGCCCACAGGAACTGGTCGATCAGGTAGCCGTGGGCGCCGTGCAGCTCCACGCCGTCGAAGCCGATGCGCTCGGCGTCCGCGGCGGCCTGCGCGAACGCCTCGACCACCGCGTCGATGTCGGCCTGCGTCATGGCCTTGCCGGTGCCCTCGGTGCCGTCGGTGCGCACGCCGGACGGGCCGATCGCCGGGGCGTCCGGGTACGGCGCCTGCCCCTGCTCGCGGACCATCCCGATGTGCCACAGCTGCGGCACGATCGTGCCGCCCGCCGCGTGCACCGCCTCGGCGACCTTCGCCCAGCCGGCCAGCTGCTCCTCGCCGTGGAACCGCGGCACCCGGTCGCTCTGTCCGGCCGACTCGTGGCCCACGTAGGTGCCCTCGGTGACGATCAGTCCGACACCGGCGGCGGCCCTCCGGGCGTAGTACGACACCACGTCCTCACCGGGGACACCGCCCGGCGAGAACATCCGGGTCATCGGCGCCATCGCGATGCGGTTCGGCACGGTGAGGCCGTTGATCGAGACCGGCCGGGACAGGATCTCCGCGGCCCGGGCGGCGGTGGTGGAGGCGGTGACGGTCATGTGGGGGCTCCTCGTTGGATGTACCAGTCGGTATGTGCGCGTGCATCAATCGCACTACACCCCCAACCACCAAGCCCCTGAAGGCATTCCGCTTCCCGGCACGCTCACCTGTGACGCCGACCACACCCGCCCCGAGGTCCAAGCACCGCCCCGTGACCGGGCCCCGCTCGCGGAAACGCGGAAACGCCCGAGGGCGGCGCCCCCTGCCGAAGCAGGGGACGCCGCCCTCGGTACTGACGGACCGGGTCCGAACCTGAGGTGAGTCAGGCTCAGAAGTCCATGTCACCGCCCGGCATGCCGCCCGGAGCGGCCGCGGCGGCCTTCTCCGGCTTGTCGGCGATGACGGCCTCGGTGGTGAGGAACAGCGCGGCGATCGACGCGGCGTTCTGCAGCGCGGAGCGCGTCACCTTGGCCGGGTCGATGATGCCTTCCTTGACCAGGTCGACGTAGTCGCCGGTCGCGGCGTTCAGGCCGTGACCCGGGGTCAGGTTGCGCACCTTCTCCACCACGACGCCGCCCTCGAGGCCGGCGTTGACGGCGATCTGCTTCAGCGGGGCCTCGAGCGCGAGCTTCACGGCGTTGGCGCCGGTCGCCTCGTCACCCTCGAGCTCCAGCTTCTCGAACACCTGGGAGGCCTGGAGCAGGGCCACGCCACCACCGGCGACGATGCCCTCCTCGACGGCCGCCTTCGCGTTGCGGACGGCGTCCTCGATGCGGTGCTTGCGCTCCTTGAGCTCGACCTCGGTGGCGGCGCCGGCCTTGATGACCGCGACACCGCCGGCGAGCTTCGCCAGGCGCTCCTGCAGCTTCTCGCGGTCGTAGTCCGAGTCGCTGTTCTCGATCTCGGCGCGGATCTGGTTCACGCGGCCCTGGACCTGCTCCGAGGAGCCGGCACCGTCGACGATGGTGGTCTCGTCCTTGGTGATGACGACCTTGCGGGCCTTGCCGAGCAGCTCGAGGCCGGTGTTCTCCAGCTTGAGGCCGACCTCCTCGGAGATGACCTCGCCGCCCGTGAGGATGGCGATGTCGTTGAGCATCGCCTTGCGGCGGTCGCCGAAGCCCGGGGCCTTGACGGCGACGGACTTGAAGGTGCCGCGGATCTTGTTGACGACCAGGGTCGACAGGGCCTCGCCCTCGACGTCCTCGGCGATGATCAGCAGCGGCTTGCCCGACTGCATGACCTTCTCCAGGAGCGGCAGCAGGTCCTTGACGTTGCCGATCTTGGAGTTGGCGATCAGGATGTACGGGTCGTCGAGCGACGCCTCCATACGCTCCATGTCGGTGGCGAAGTACGCCGAGATGTAGCCCTTGTCGAAGCGCATACCCTCGGTGAGCTCCAGCTCCAGACCGAAGGTCTGGGACTCCTCGACGGTGATGACGCCTTCCTTGCCGACCTTGTCCATGGCCTCGGCGATGAGCTCGCCGATCTGGGTGTCGGCGGCGGAGATGGAGGCCGTGGAGGCGATCTGCTCCTTGGTCTCGACGTCCTTCGCCTGCTCCAGCAGGGCACCGGAGACGGCCTCGACGGCCTTCTCGATACCGCGCTTGAGGGCCATCGGGTTGGCGCCGGCGGCTACGTTGCGCAGGCCCTCCTTGACCAGGGCCTGGGCGAGGACGGTCGCGGTGGTCGTACCGTCGCCGGCGACGTCGTCCGTCTTCTTGGCGACTTCCTTGACCAGCTCGGCGCCGATCTTCTCGTACGGGTCCTCGAGCTCGATCTCCTTGGCGATGGACACACCGTCGTTGGTGATCGTGGGGGCGCCCCACTTCTTCTCGAGGACGACGTTGCGGCCCTTGGGGCCGAGCGTCACCTTGACGGCGTCCGCGAGCTGGTTCATGCCGCGCTCGAGGCCGCGCCGCGCCTCCTCGTCGAACGCGATGATCTTGGCCATGTGAAGTGGTCCCTCCAGGACTGGGGGTGATTACTTCGGACCGCGCCCGCGCCCGCGACGGACGGCTCACAGAACCGGTGGTTCCTTGCCCCACCGGCCTGCGGGCCTCACCGACCCGGTCCTTACGTTGTCACTCTCACCTTCAGAGTGCTAACGCCAATGATTAGCACTCGACCCCCTCGAGTGCAAGGCGCTCCCGCGAAGCGGGACCGATGAGGGGTGGTGGTCGGGTGACGGGTGGGCGCAAGCGCCTTCCGGGGGACGGCCGGGGAGTCAGCCGCGCGCGAACAGCGCGACCGGTGCCGGGGACGGCCGTGCGCGGCCGGTTCCGGCGCCGGTCGCCGCCCGGCTCCCGGCATGGCGAAGGGTCCGCACCCCAGGGGTGCGGACCCTTCGCCGGCAGGAAATTCTTGCGGTGCTAGCGCGTTCAGGCGCTGAGACGGACCATGTCGGCCTGAGGGCCCTTCTGGCCCTGCGAGATCTCGAACTCGACCCGCTGGCCTTCTTCGAGGGTGCGGTAGCCGTCCATCTGGATCGCGCTGTAGTGGACGAAAACATCCGCACCACCGTCGACCGCGATGAAGCCGTACCCCTTCTCCGCGTTGAACCACTTGACGGTGCCCTGAGCCATGCCTAACTCCCCTATTACTGGCCCTTGCACAGATCCACACCTCGCGGATCCGGGTCAGACCTCACCCCCCAACGATTGGGGGCGTGCGCCGGAACGCGTCGACCGCGGCCGAATGTATCCGTCCAACTGCCCTCTGCAACAGGTCAATCGGACGAGAAATCTGGACGCCGCCAGTCCGGAATGTGGGGGGAATTCACCTGATTCCAGGGCAAGCCAGGCCGGACGAAGGCCGCAAATGCCGCAGAGGTGGCCTGGATTTTGGCTGCATCCAGTCGGGTGCGCGGCAGGAATTGACGGTTCCAGAACGGGGAGCCGGGACCGTGTTCCCCAACTCTATCGCGCCCAATCCCATGGAATTGCCCCCTCCGCTTCTCTCGCGGAGGGGGCAATACGACAAACACTCGGTCACATCGGTTACCGAGGGTAATGATCAGCCGCCTGCGACGGCCGGGATGATCGACACACCGGCGCCGTCCGGGGTCACCGTCTCCAGGCCCTGCTCGAAGCGGACGTCGTCGTCGTTGACGTAGACGTTGACGAAACGGCGCAGCTTGCCCTGGTCGTCCAGGACCCGGGCGGAGATCCCGGCATGGTTCTTCTCCAGGTCGGCGATGACGTCGCCGAGGGTCGCCCCCTCGGCGTCCACCTCGGCCCTGCCGCCGGTGTAGGTGCGCAGGATGGTGGGGATGCGAACGGTCACGCTCATGCGACTCGACCTCCAGTGACGATGTGAATACTCTGCGTGCGGTCCGCCGGGTCGGCGGTGCCGGCCCGTGGTGTCGGCCGGTGAGCCGGTGCGGGGTCGCGGCCCGGGTGCGCCCCGGGGCGGTCGGCCGTGCGGCACGACGCCCCGCGGGCGACCACCGGCCTCCTCGGGACTCCGAGGAGGAGGGGTCAGGCGAGGCCGGCCTCTCGGAACGACTCGAGGCTGGGGCGGATGGTGGCGGTCAGGCCGGTGTCGGCCACCGCGTCCAGGGTCTTGAGACCGTCACCGGTGTTGAGGACGACGGTGGTCAGGGACGGGTCCAGGAGGCCGTTCTCGATCAGCTTCTTCGTGACGCCGACGGTCACGCCGCCCGCGGTCTCGGCGAAGATGCCCTCGGTCCGGGCGAGCAGCCGGATGGCCTCCACGACCTGCTCGTCCGTCACGTCCTCCACCGCGCCGCCGGTGCGGCGCGCGATGTCCAGGACGTACGGGCCGTCGGCCGGGTTGCCGATGGCGAGCGACTTGGCGATGGTCTTCGGCTTCTGCGGCCGGACCACGTCGTGGCCCGCCTTGTACGCGGTCGACACCGGCGAGCAGCCCTCGGCCTGCGCGCCGAAGATCTTGTACGGCCTGTCCTCGACGAGGCCGAGCCGGATCAGCTCCTGCAGCCCCTTGTCGATCTTGGTGAGCTGCGAGCCGGAGGCTATGGGGACGACGAGCTGGTCGGGCAGCCGCCAGCCGAGCTGCTCGCAGATCTCGTACGCGAGGGTCTTGGAGCCCTCGGCGTAGTACGGCCGCAGGTTGACGTTGACGAAGCCCCAGCCCTCGCCGGCCGGGTCGCCGATCAGCTCGGAGCAGAAACGGTTCACGTCGTCGTAGTTGCCCTCGATGCCGACGAGTTCACCGCCATAGACGGCGGCCATGACGACCTTGCCCTGCTCCAGGTCGTGCGGGATGAACACGCAGGAGCGCAGGCCGGCGCGGGCGGCGGCGGCGCCGACGGCACCGGCGAGGTTGCCCGTGGAGGAGCAGGACAGGGTGGTGAAACCGAAGGCGCGGGCGGCCTCCAGGGCCTGGGCGACGACCCGGTCCTTGAAGGAGTGGGTCGGGTTGCCGGAGTCGTCCTTGACGTACAGGCCGCCGGTGACGCCGAGTTCGCGGGCGAGGCGGTCGGCCTGGACGAGCTGGGTCCAGCCGGGGTTGATGTTCGGCCTGGTCGCCACGTCGGCGGGGACGGGCAGCAGGGGCGCGTAGCGCCAGATGTTCGCGGGGCCCGACTCGATGCGCCGGCGGAGTTCCTCGGTGTCGTGGCCCGAGAAGTCGTAGGCGATCTCCAGCGGGCCGAAGCACTCCTCGCACGCGAAGACGGGGCCGAGGGGGACGCGGTGGCCGCATTCGCGGCAGGACAGCGCGGCGGCGGGACCGAGATCGACAGAGGGCTCGGCCGGTCCGTCGACGGACTCGGCGGGGGATCCGGTGGTGTTTGCGACGGTCTGCACAGCCATGTGAGGCGAGGCCCTTTCTCCTCATCTTCCTCACGACGTGTTTCGCCGTGAGACGGACTTGGCACCTTCCCTAGCCGGGAGCCTCGCGTGGACGATCAGCGGTCGGCGATCAACGATCGGTGTTCCGCTGTGATCGTCGGTCGACGGTGATCCACGAGAACCGGCTGGAGGGTTGCCGGGGCTTCATCGGGCCGTATCCCTCTGCCCCTCTGGATGAGCTGTATTCGATTGTGTGTCGTGCGGTGGCGCGGTCGTGCGCCGCGGACGCGAGGGGGGTCGTGACCCCCGGTGTGCAAGGGGCGTCCGCGTTGTTCAAGACTGTAACCGACGGCTCGGACGACGGAGAGTGCGCGTCCGAACCGCGAGATGGATCAACGGGTGTCAGGTGTATGGATCACAGAAGTGAGGAGCCGCAGACCGTGCTGGAAGAAGTCGAGCGCTGGCTGGCCGACCGCTCCTGGTCCGTGGCCGACCGCCCGCTGCACCGCGTCCTGGCCGCGAAGCGCGCCACGGGCCGGACGGTGAGCGTGGTCCTGCCCGCGCTCAACGAGGAGGCGACGGTCGGTGACATCGTCGGGATCGTCCGGCGCGATTTGATGCTCCGGGTCCCGCTGGTCGACGAGATCGTGGTCGTGGACTCCGGATCGTCCGACCGCACCTCCGAGGTGGCCGCGGCGGCGGGCGCGACGGTGGTCCACCGGGACACGATCCTGCCCCGCCTCCCCGCCGTGCCCGGCAAGGGCGAGGTGCTGTGGCGCTCCCTGCTCGTCACCCGGGGGGACATCGTCTGCTTCGTCGACGCGGATCTCAGGGAGTTCTCCGCCGACTTCGTCTCCGGCATCGTCGGCCCGCTGCTCACCGAGCCGGACGTCCACCTGGTGAAGGCGATGTACGACCGCCCCTTCACGGTGTCCGGGGGGAGCGCGGCCGGCGCCGCCGCCACGGCCGGTCAGGGCGGCCGGGTCACGGAGTTGATGGCGCGCCCCTTGCTCAACATGCACTGGCCGCAGCTGGCCGGCTTCGTCCAGCCGCTCGGCGGCGAGTACGCGGCCCGGCGCTCGCTCCTGGAACGGCTGCCCTTCCCCGTCGGCTACGGCGTGGAGCTGGGCATGCTGATCGACGCCCTGCACCTGGTGGGGCTGGACGCCCTGGCCCAGGTCGACGTCGGTGTCCGCAGGCACCGCCACCAGGACGGCCAGGCCCTCGGCCGCATGGCCGCCGCGATCTACCGCACCGCCCAGCTCCGCCTGGCCCGCGGCCACCTGATCCGCCCCGCGCTCACCCAGTTCGAACGGATCGGCACCGCCTTCGAGCCCCGTACCCACTCGGTGGACACCGAGGAGCGGCCTCCGATGACGGAGATCGCCGAGTACCGGTCCCGCCGGGTGGCCTGAGCGCGACGGGCCCGCCCCGGCCGGAACGACCGAGCCGTATACGGCTGATCCGCCACGTTTGAGCGTTTCGGAGGCGGGCTAGGTTCAGGCGTATGGCTTCCATGCAAGGTGCCCGGGTGCTGGTCGCGTCGAATCGCGGCCCCGTTTCGTACACGGTGGAGGAGGACGGTTCGCTGCGGACCGGACGCGGCGGCGGCGGACTGGTGTCCGGGCTGTCGGCGATCGGGCCGGACGCGGGATCGCTGTGGGTCTGCTCGGCGCTGTCCGACGGCGACCGCGAGGCCGTGCGGCGCGGGGTCGGCGAGGACGGCGTGCGGATGCTGGACATCCCGGCCGACGTGCACGCCGACGCGTACAACGGCATCGCCAACTCGGTGCTGTGGTTCGTGCACCACATGCTGTACCAGACGCCGGTGGAGCCCGTCTTCGACGCGGAGTTCCGGCGGCAGTGGGCCTCCTACGAGGCCTACAACCGGGCCTTCGCCGAGGCGCTGGCCGAGGAGGCGGCGCAGGGGGCCGCGGTGATGGTGCAGGACTACCACCTGACGCTGGTCCCGGGGATGCTCCGGGAGCTCCGCCCCGACCTGCACATCGGCCACTTCTCGCACACCCCGTGGGCTCCGCCGGAGTACTTCGGGATGCTGCCCGACGACATCGCCGGGCAGGTGCTGCGCGGGATGCTGGGCGCGGACCGGCTCGGTTTCCTCACCCACCGCTGGGCGGACGCGTTCACCGCGTGCTGCGAGCGGTTCGCGGGCGGGCTCGGCGGCACCCGGATCGGTGTGCACGGGCTGGGCGCCGACGCGGACTTCCTGCGCGGGCGCGCGCGGGAGGCGGACGTCGAGGAGCGGCTCGTCACACTGCGCGAGGAGATCGGCACGGCTCCCGACGGCACCGCGCGACGGACGGTCGTCCGGGTGGACCGGACCGAGCTGTCGAAGAACATCGTGCGTGGTCTGCTGGCGTACCGGCAGCTCCTCGAGGACCGCCCCGAGTGGCGCGAACGGGTGGTGCACCTCGCCTTCGCCTATCCGTCCCGGCAGGACCTGGCCGTGTACCGCGAGTACACCGCCGAGGTGCGGCGGGTCGCCGAGGAGATCAACGAGCGGTACGGGACGCCCGGCTGGCGCCCGGTCGTGCTGCACGTCAGGGACGACTTCGCACGCTCGCTGGCCGCGTACCGGCTGGCCGACGTGGCGCTGGTCAACCCCATCCGGGACGGCATGAACCTGGTCGCCAAGGAGATCCCGATCCTCGCCGAGGGGGGCTGCGCGCTGGTGCTGTCCCGGGAGGCGGGCGCGCACGAGGAGCTGGGCGAGGACGCGATCACCGTCAACCCGTACGACGTGGTCGACACGGCGCGCGCCCTGCACGAGGCCCTCACGATGGGCCCGGCGGAGCGGACCGAAGGCGCCAAACGCCTGGCCGCGGCGGCGACCGCGCTGCCGCCGGAGCAGTGGTTCCTGGACCAGCTGAACGCCCTCCGCGAGGAGCCGTAGACCGGGCGGGCCCCCGAGGGGACCTGTCCTGTACGGGCCGGTCGGGGTGGCGTGCGGCGGGGTGGGCGTGGATAGGTTGACGGTATGGGCAGTCACACGGATTCCACGGACCCGAATGCCACGCACGCGAACACCGCCGGCCGAAGCGCCGCGGAGCCCCTGCCGACGCCCGCCACGCGGGCCGGGCGGGAGGGGCTCGACGCGTTGCTCGCACGGCCGGGGAAGGCGCTGATCGGCCTCGACTTCGACGGCACGCTCTCGCCGATCGTGCCCGACCCTGAGCAGGCCCGCGCCCACCCGGAGGCGGTGCCCGCGCTCACCGCGCTCGCCCCGGAGGTGGCCTCCGTGGCGGTGGTCACGGGCCGGCCGCCCGAGGTCGCGGTGCGCCACGGCGGCTTCGCGGACGCCCCCGGTCTGGAGCACCTCGTCGTCCTCGGCCACTACGGCGCCGAACGCTGGGACGCCGCCACCGGCGACACCACCGCGCCCGCCCCGCACCCCGGGGTCGCCGGTGTCCGCGCGGAACTGCCGGGGCTGCTCGACCGGGCCGGCGCCGACCGGGGTGTCCGGATCGAGGAGAAGGGCCGCGCGGTGGCCGTCCACACCCGCAGGGCCGCCGATCCCCAGGCCGCTTTCGAGGCGCTGCGCGGGCCGCTGACCGAGCTGGCGGCCCGGCACGGCCTGGTCGTGGAGCCCGGCCGCATGGTCCTGGAGCTGCGTCCGCCGGGGATGGACAAGGGCGTGGCCCTGCGGGAGTACGCCCGTGAGATCGGCGCCGGGTCGGTCCTCTACGCGGGGGACGACCTGGGTGACCTGCCCGCCTACGCCGCCGTCGAGGAGCTCCGCTCCGAGGGCGTCCCCGGCCTGCTGGTGTGCAGCGGCAGCGACGAGGTCCCGGAGCTGAGGGAGCGCGCGGACGTGGTGGTCGACGGCCCCGCCGGAGTCGTACGCCTGCTCCGGTCGCTGGCCTCGTCCCTGCACCCCGCCTGACCCGCCCCCCACTGGCGTGTCCCCCGGCGTCCGGCCCCGAGCGCGGGCCCGGCGTCTTGGCCCCGGGCCCGTCCGAGCGCGGCTCCCGGCACCCCGGCCCGCCGGGCGGGCGCGCCTCCGCGCCTCGGTGCGCTCGGGCGTCCCGGTGCCGCCCGGATGTCCCGGTGCGCGAGCTGACCCGCCCTCCACTGGCGTGTCCCCGGCGTCCGGCCCGGGGCGCGGGCCCGGCGTCTCGGCCCCGGGCCCGTCCGAGCGCGGCTCCCGGCACCCCGGCCCGCCGGGCGGGCGCGCCTCCGCGCCTCGGCACGCCCCGGCGTCCCGGTGCCGCCCGGATGTCCCGGTGCGCGAGTACGTCCGCCGTCGGCTGCTCGGGCTCGCGGACGCCTCCGGGAACGGCTCCCGGCCCCCGGCGAGCGCGCCTCCGCGTCCCGGTGTCGCTCCGGTGTCCCCGGCCCGCCCGGCCCGTCCGCCGGGATCGGCTCCGGTGCCCGGTCGGTCGGCCGCGGTCAGCGTTGCGCGCGGCGGGAGTCGCGGACGCGTCTGAGCCGGTTCACCGTGACCGGGTCGTGGGCCAGGGCGCGGGGGTCGTCGAGCAGGGCGTTGAGGAGCTGGTAGTAGCGCACCGGGGCCAGGCCCAGCTCCTCGCGTATCGCCCGTTCCTTCACGCCGGGGCCGAGGAAGCCGCGGCGCTCCAGCGCGATGATGTCCTGCTCGCGCCGGGCCAGTC
Organism: Streptomyces sp. NPDC004051; assembly: GCF_053604275.1. Lineage (NCBI taxonomy): Bacteria > Bacillati > Actinomycetota > Actinomycetes > Kitasatosporales > Streptomycetaceae > Streptomyces > Streptomyces sp. NPDC004051. Next base: position 199,637 of record NZ_JBSGHG010000005.1, read on the forward strand.
GTTCCTCATCCATGCCCCGACGGTAGCCCCTGCCGCTGACATCGGGTCACCGGCGGGGCCACGGGGAGAAAGGCCCCTAACGTGAGCTCTCCGCGCGCGTCGCGGTCGCCTGGAGGCCGCCCAGCACGCCCTTGGGGCTGCCGCCCGGGGCGACCGCCTTGCCGATCTGCTGCTTGACGGCCGCGCTGACCGCGGCCCAGGAGGTGGTGCCGACCGGGTAGAGCTCCGAGGTGGCCAGCTCGTCGAGGAAGGGCCGGAGGTCCTCGTCCTGATCGGATCCCTCCATCGCCCGGGACGCGGAGCCGGTGACCGGCAGCAGGCTGTGCTCGCGGGAGAAGTCGAGCACGTTCCTCTCGCTGTAGACGAAGTCGAGGAACTCGCCGATCTCGTCGCCGTGGCCGTTCTTCTTGAAGGCCGTCATCCAGTCGGCGACCCCGAGCGTGGCCCGGCTCTCGCCGTCGATCCCCGGCGTCGGCACGGTGCCGAACTCCACGCCCTTCTCCTCGGCCATCCCGATCAGCGAGGGGTGGCCGTTCAGCATGCCGACGTCGCCGTCGGCGAAGGCGGCGAACGCCTCGGCGCGGTCGAGCTTTCCGGGCGCCACCGGGCCGGTCAGGCCCTTGCCGACCAGCTCGTTCTTCAGCCAGGTGACGGTCGCGGTGTTCTCCGCGGAGTCGAAGGTGTAGGAGCCCAGGGAGTCGGTGTAGCCACCCTTGCCGCTGAGCAGCCACTGCATGGTCTCGGCCTGCGCCTCCTCCGGGCCGAGGGGCAGCGCGTAGGGGTACTTCACGCCCTTCGCCTTGAGCGCCTCGGCGTTCGCCGCGAGGTCGTCCCAGGTCTTCGGCGGGGTGAGGCCGGCCTCCTCGAACAGGGTCTTGTTGTAGAACAGCACGCGCGTGGAGGAGGCGAACGGCATGCCGTACTGCACGCCGTTGACCTGCCCCGCGTCGGCCAGCTGCGGGACGAAGTCGGCCTGGACGGGGATGGAGAGCACGTCGTCGGCCTTGTGGAGCAGGCCCTGGGCGGCGTAGTCGGCGTAGGCGCCGATCTGGGCCATGTCCGGCGGGTCGCCCGCGTCGACCCTCTTCCTGACCTCGCGGTCGACGTCGTTCCAGGAGTGGACGCTGACGTCGATCTTCACGCCCGGGTGCCCGGTCTCGTACCGCTCCGTCAGGGCGGCCCAGTACTTCTCGGAGCTGTCGGCCCCGTCGATGCCGTAGTCGGCGACGACCAGCTCCAGCGTCACGTCGGAGGAGCCTCCGCCGGCACCGCATCCGCCGAGGACTCCCGTCAGTCCCAGTGCGGACACCGCCGCGATCGTCCTTGCCAAGCCCCGACGCTGCACTGCTTCCTGCCCCAACCCGGCGCTCCGCGCCATCTGTTCGAAGGTTTTTCGGTAGTCCGATATTCGGAATAAGGTCTACACCAAGTAAGTGGACTAGACCTCTTGCGGGTCCCGGGGCCACACTGTTCCACGTGAAACACGTCATCGCCCTCGATGTGGGCGGCACCGGGATGAAAGCCGCCCTGGTCGGACCGGACGGCGAGCTGCTGCACCAGGCCCGCCGCGCCACCGACCGGAACCGCGGCCCGGACGCGGTCGTCGCCGGCATCCTCGGCTTCGCCGCCGAACTCCACGCCCATGGCGTCGAGCACTACGGCGGACCCGCCTCCGCCGCCGGCCTCGCCGTCCCCGGCATCGTCGACGAGGCGGAGGGCGTCGCCGTCTACTCCGCCAACCTCGGCTGGCGCGACGTCCCGCTGCGCGCACTGCTCGCCCAGCGGCTCGGCGGCCTCCCCGTCGCCCTCGGCCACGACGTCCGCACCGGCGGGCTCGCCGAGGGCCGCGTCGGGGCGGGCCGGGGCGCCGACCGGTTCCTGTTCGTCCCGCTGGGCACCGGCATCGCGGGTGCCATCGGCATCGACGGCCGGGTGGAGGCGGGCGCGCACGGCTTCGCCGGAGAGATCGGCCACATCGTCGTACGGCCCGGGGGCGCCCCCTGCCCGTGCGGTCAGCGCGGCTGCCTGGAGCGGTTCGCGTCCGCGGCGGCGGTCGGCGAGGCCTGGGCGGCGGCCTGCGGCGACCCGGGCGCGGACGCGGCCGACTGCGCCCGGGCCGTGGAGTCCGGCGACGTACGGGCCCGGGAGGTCTGGCAGGAGGCCGTCGACGCCCTCGCCGACGGACTGGTCACCGCGCTCACCCTGCTGGACCCGCGCACCCTGATCATCGGTGGCGGGCTGGCCGAGGCAGGGGAAACCTTGTTCGCACCCCTGCGGGAGGCGGTCCGGCGGCGGGTCACCTTCCAGAAGCTGCCGTCCCTGGTCCCGGCCGCCCTCGGGGACACCGCCGGATGCCTGGGCGCGGGACTCCTCGCCTGGGACCTCCTCGAGACCAGCGCCGCCACCCCTGCCACCGTCACCGCCCCCGTTTCCTCGGACGACTCCTCGGAGGTAACCGCCTGATGGCCCCCACGAAGGTTCTCACCGGTGCCCGGGTGGTACTGCCCACCGGGACCGTGGACGACGGCCGCGTAATTGTCGACGGCACGCGCATCGTCGCCACGGCCCCCGCGAACGCCCCCTCCGGCGCTCCTGAAAACGTCGCCGAGACCCTCGACCTGACCGGTCACTGGCTGGTCCCCGGCTTCGTGGACCTCCACAACCACGGCGGCGGCGGCGCGTCCTTCACCTCCGGCACGGTCGACGAGGTCCTCCAGGGCATCCACACCCACCGCCTGCACGGCACCACCACCCTGGTCGCCTCGACCGTCACCGGCGACCTGGACTTCCTCGCCCGCCGCGCGGGCCTGCTGGCGGAACTGGCCGAGCAGGGCGACATCGCCGGCGTCCACTTCGAGGGGCCGTTCATCTCACCGTGCCGCAAGGGCGCGCACTCCGAGGAACTGCTGCGCGACCCCGACCCGGCGGAGGTCCGCAAGCTGATCGACGCGGCGCACGGCCACGCGAAGATGGTCACCCTCGCCACCGAACTGCCCGGCGGCCTCGACTCCGTACGCCTGCTGGCCGAGCACGGCGTGATCGCGGCGGTCGGCCACACCGACGCGACGTACGAGCAGACCGTGGCGGCCGTCGACGCGGGCGCCACGGTCGCCACCCACCTGTTCAACGCGATGCCGGCGCTCGGCCACCGCGCCCCCGGCCCGGTGGCCGCCCTCCTGGAGGACGAGCGGGTCACGGTCGAGCTGATCAACGACGGCACTCATCTGCACCCGGCCGCCCTCCGGCTGGCGTTCCGTCACGCGGGCCCCGGGCGGGTGGCGTTCATCACGGACGCGATGGACGCGGCCGGTTTCGGCGACGGCCGCTACATGCTCGGCCCGCTGGAGGTGGAGGTCGAGGACGGCGTGGCCCGTCTGGTGGAGGGCGGCTCCATCGCGGGCTCGACGCTCACCCTGGACCGGGCGCTCAAGCGCGCGGTGACCGTCGACGGGCTGCCCGTGGAGCACGCGGTCGCGGCCCTGTCCGCCAACCCGGCCCGGCTGCTGGGCATGGACGACAGGATCGGCTCCCTGGAACCCGGCAAGGACGCCGATCTGGTGGTCCTCGACGCGGAGTTCGCCCTCAAGGGCGTGATGCGCCGGGGTGAATGGGTGGTCGATCCCCGACTGGGCTGATCCGTCCACCGGCCGGGGACCGGCGGCCGGTCTCAGGGGTGGGCCGACCGCCCTCCGTTTGGCATGATCAGGACCCCGGCGTTCCGGAACCCCCGGAACGCACAGCAGACGGCGAACGCCAGACGTAGCCAAGGGGGAGGTCGGCCCGGTGATCCTCACGGTCACGCTGAACACCGCTCTCGACATCACCTACCGCGTACCGGCCCTGCGCCCGCACGCCTCCCACCGGGTCACCGAGGTGATCGAACGCCCCGGCGGCAAGGGCGTCAACGTGGCCCGAGTGCTCGCCGCCCTCGGCCACGAGGTGACGGTCACCGGCTTCGCGGGCGGCCTCACCGGCCGGCTCCTGCGGGATCGGCTCGCCCCCGTGCCGGGCCTGGTGGACGCGCTGGTCCCGGTCTCCGGCACGACCCGGCGCACCGTCGCCGTGGTCGACGAACGCTCCGGCGCCACCACCCGGCTCGACGAGCCCGGCCCCACCGTCTCCGCCGCCGAGTGGAACGCCTTCCAGGAGGTCTACGAGGACCTGCTGGCCGGCGCCTCGGCGGTGGCCCTGTGCGGCAGCCTGCCCCCGGGCGTCCCGGTCGGCGCCTACGCCGGGCTGGCCCGCACCGCCCGCGCCGCCGGGGTGCCCGTCCTCCTCGACACCAGCGGTGCGGCCCTGCGCCGCGGGGTCGCGGGCCGCCCCGACATCCTCAAGCCCAACGCCGAGGAACTGGCCGAACTCACCGGCTCCCACGAGCCGTCGCGCGCCACCCAGGACGCCCGCCGCCGCGGCGCCGGCGCGGTGGTCGCCTCCCTCGGCCCGCAGGGGCTGCTCGCGGTGACCTCGGAGGGCCACTGGCGCGCGGCGCCACCGGCCGCCCTGCACGGCAACCCGACCGGTGCCGGCGACTCGGCCGTCGCGGGCCTGCTCTCGGGCCTGGTCACCGCCCTCCCCTGGCCGGACCGCCTCGCCCGAGCGGTCGCGTTGTCGGCGGCGACGGTCCTGGCACCGGCGGCGGGCGAGTTCGACCGGGGGACCTACGAGGAGCTGCTCGGCCGGGTGACGATCACCGGAGAGGCCAGCGCGGCCTGAGGCACGCCGACGAAGCGGCGGCGCTGTCCTTTCAGCCCTCTCGACCACCAGCCGGCCACAGGCGTTTCCCGTGGCCGGCTGTCTCACCCGGTCAGCTCGGCGGTTCCTCCGTCAGCCAGAACTGGTCGAGGATGGCGTTGCACTGGTTGCCCTCGTTGCAGGCGAGCTCGATGGTGTTCGTGCCGTCGGCCAGGTTCACGTTGGCCCAGGTGTCCTTCCAGCCCTTTTCCCAGTCACCCTTGGGTGTCTCGCCGAAGTTCCTCATGTCCAGCGGACGGGTCGAGGCCTCGCCGTTGACCACCACGGTCGCGTTGGTGTCCTCGCCCGGCGTGCTGTAGCGCACGTAGAACCGGTAGGTGCCTTCCTTGATGCCGTTGACGGTCCAGGTGACCTTCGTACCCACCTTGTCGAAGCCCGCCACATAGACGCCGCCGTCGGCCTTCGCGCCCTTGATGTCGGAGGCCGTGGTCATCCCCTCGCCCAGGCGGAGCGCCTTCGCGTCGATGGTCGGCAGTTCGGCCGCTTCCTCCTCGTCACCGCCGTCGCTGCTCGCCGACGGGCTCGGCTCGGAGCTTTGCTGGGACTGGGTCGGCGTCGAGTCCGCCTGGTTGTCGCCCTTGTCGTCCTTGTCGTCGCCGCTGAGCATGGCGATGCTGATGCCGACGACCACCGCGGCGACCACCGCGACGGCGCCGATGAGCAGGCCCTTGGTGTTCGGGCCGCGGCCCCGGCCGCCACCGCCGCCGTGCCCGCTGCGGGACTGCTGGCCGCCGGAGCCGCCCGGCAGCGTCTCCGGTGCCGCGTAGTGCGCGGCCGGCTGGCCGTAGGCGCCCTGCTGCTGCGGGGCCTGCGGAGCGGGGGCCTGCTGGCCGTACTGGCGGGTCCCGACCGGCCGCACCCGGTTGACCGAGTTCGGGTAGCCGTAACCCCCGGACGGCGGCTGGGCTCCGTTGGCCTGCCCGTCGGCGTAGAGGTAGCCGAACGGGTCGTCGTCCTCGGGCGTGCTCGCGCCGTTGTTGCCGGGCGTCATCCCTTGGTGCTCCTAGCTGCGGATCGGTGGCGGTACGAGTGGTGAGATAGGCGAGCCTACCCCCACCCGGTGACCCGATCGGGTGACTCCGGCCGCCTCAACTCACTGAGCTGCGGTTCATCCCGCACGCCGGTGCTGTTTGGGACGAGATCGTTTCTCGACGTACATCCGTTCGTCAGCGGATTTCAACACCTCGTCCGCGGTCATGCCGCAGTGTGCCCATCCGATGCCGAAGCTGGCGCCCACCCGCACGGCCCGCCCCTCGGCCCGGATGGGCTGGATGATCTCGTTGCGCAGCCGTACGGCGAGGTCCTGGGCGTCGGCCCGGCCGAGCCCGTTGGCGAGGATCACGAACTCGTCGCCGCCGAGCCGGGCGACCGTGTCGCCGTCCCGGACACCGTCGCTGAGCCGGCGGGCGACCTCGATGAGGACCGCGTCACCCGCGTTGTGCCCGAACCGGTCGTTGATCGACTTGAAACCGTCGAGGTCGCAGAAGAGCACCGCGAGGCCCTTGGCGCCGTCGTCGCGGTCCTCGTCGGGGGCGATGGCGTGCACATGGTGGTCGTAGCCCTCGAACGTGTCGGCCTCGGGCGGGAAGTCGAAGTCGTGGCCCCGGTCGAAGACGGGCGGGCCGTGGGCGGCGTCCTGGGAGTCGAAGGGCTCGAAGGACTCGAAGGCGGCCAGCGAGTCGGCGACGGCGGCGGGCAGGACGCCCTGCGGGCGCTGCCGGCACAGACGGGCGGAGAGCCGGGCACGCAGCTCGGCGGAGTTCGGCAGGCCGGTGAGGGAGTCGTGGGAGGCGCGGTGGGCGAGGTGCAGCTCGCGGCGCTTGCGCTCCTCGATGTCCTCGACGTGGGTGAGCAGGAAGCGCGGCCCGTCGGCGGCGTCGGCGACGACGGAGTTGCGCAGGGACACCCAGAGGTAGGTGCCGTCCCTGCGGGCCAGCCGCAGTTCGGCGCGGCCGCCCTCGGCAGAGGTCCGCAGCAGCGTGCCGATGTCCTCGGGGTGCACGAGGTCGGAGAAGGAGTAGCGGCGCATCGCGGAGGCGGGGCGGCCGAGCAGCCGGCACAGCGCGTCGTTGGTGCGCAGGATGCGGCCGTGCTGGTCGCCGCCCAGCTCCGCGACGGCCATGCCGGAGGGGGCGTACTCGAAGGCCTGGCGGAAGCTTTCCTCACTGGCCCGCAGGGCCTGCTGCTCACGCTCCAGGCGGACCAGGGCGCGCTGCATGTTGGAGCGCAGCCGGGCGTTGCTGATCGCGATGGCGGCCTGGAAGGCGTACATCTGGAGCGCTTCGCGGCCCCAGGCGCCGGGCAGCCGGCCGTTGCGCGGGCGGTCCACGGAGAGCACGCCGATCAGCTCGCCGCAGGTCTCGCCGCCCTGCGGGCCGGGCGCGTACATCGGGGCGAAGAGCCGGTCGGAGGGGTGCCACTCGTCCTCGAAGCGGGGGGCGGGCCCGTCGGTGTACCACTGCGGGACGTCGTCGTCGTCGAGGACCCAGCCCTCGGTGTGCGGTATGAAGATCAGGTCGCCCCAGGCCTCGCCCATGGAGAGGCGGCGCTCCCAGGACTCCCGTGAGCCGGCCCGGCCGATGATGAGGGCTTCGGCGGCGGCGTTGCCCGAGAAGGCCGCCACGACCAGGTCGCCGTCGGGGCGCACGAGGTTGACACAGGCCAGTTCGTACCCGAGGGCGTCGACGACGCCGTCGGCGACGGTCTGCAGGGTGTCGGCCAGGCTGCGGGCCGAGTTCATGGCGGCCATGGCCTGGTGCAGTTGCCGCAGTGAGGCAAGACGGACGTAGGGCTCAGAATCGGTTTCCATGCTCACCCTCCCCCCGGGACCTCGCGGCGGATCAAGCGATCTCATCGACGTATCGTCCTGGCAGTATCCCCGCCACTGAATCACAGCCTGCTGCCCACCCGGTACACAGGGTCAACAATTATCTCCCCTTGTGACTCAAGTCACAACCAAACGTGAACAATTGAGAGGCCTTTCCGGGGTTTCCCCGCGAATTCACCGAAGGTGCCGAGCGCGAACTTCGCCCCCTTTTCGCGGGGTTCCCCGGCGCGCTCCGCGGGCGACCGCACTGCGCTCCGCCGCTGGTCCTAGGTCCCCGCTCGGGCCGGGGTCCGATGCGGTGCGTACGGAGCGGAGATTAGCGTTTCCGGTGTGCCGAACACTTCCGTACCCCCCTCGCCCCCCACGTCCCCCACGTCCCCCTCGCTCCCGCCGCCCGCGCCCGCCGCCCGGCATGCTGAGGGGGTGAGCAACGACGAGTTCCGTGCCGCCATGTCCCGCCTGGCCGCCGGCGTGGTCCTGGTGACCGCGCAGGAGCCACCGCTGGACCCGGACGACCCGCGGGCGCCGCTCGGCGAGGACGTGGGCATGACGGCGACGGCGTTCCTGTCGGTCTCCCTGGACCCGCCCCTGGTGCTGGTCAGCCTGCGCGAGGGCTCCCGCATGGACGACCTGCTCGACGAGCAGCCGCTGTGGTCGGTCTCCGTGCTGTCCGAGAGCCAGCGGCACATCGCGGGCCGCTTCTCGATGAAGGGCCGCATCAGCGACCGCCTCCTCTTCGCCGACATCCCGTACATACGGGGCGAGCACAGCGGTGCCCCGCTGGTGGGCGGCGCCCTGGCGACCCTGGAGTGCCGCACCGAGCAGCGGGTGCCGGCCGGCGACCACACTCTGGTGATCGGCCGCGTCCTGGCGGCGAACCTGCCCAGCACCGACGGCGGCCCCCTGACCTACTTCCGAGGCCGCTACCGCCACCTGGCCTGAGCGCGCCCCGGGCACTTCCCGGACCGGAAAACCCCTCTACCGAACGGAAGTCGCGCATCTACCCTGCCCGGGTGACGAAGACCACAGCGCCCCGCCTCGAAGAGATCACCCCGAAGAACCTCGACGCCGCCCTCGGCATACGCGTCCGCCCCGACCAGGAGTTCGCGGTCGCCCCGGTCGTGAAGTCCCTCGCCGAGGCGTACGTCCACCCCGGCTCCGCCTGGCCCCGCCTGATCATGGACGGTGACCGCGCGGTCGGCTTCCTGATGGCCTTCCTCGACGCCGACTGGCACGAGGACGGTGGCAGCGTCATCCGTTCGGGCCTGTGGCGGCTGAACATCGCCGCCGAGGAACAGGGCAAGGGCTACGGCCGTTTCGCCGTGGAGTCGGTGGCCGCGGAGATCCGCGCCCGGGGCGGCGAGGACCTCTACGTCACCTGGCACCCCGGCGAGCGCGGCCCGGAGGGCTTCTACCTCGGCCTGGGCTTCCGCGAGAACGGGGAGGTCGTCGAGGGCGAGACGGTCGGAGTGCTGGACCTGGCCTGACGGCCGACGGTCCCGGCCCCGCCCCGCCCCGTGGGTCAGTGCCAGTCCCGCGCGGAGCGCCCCCGTTTCGTCTCCGAGCGCTGCTTCTTCTCCCGCAGCCTGCGTTCGTTGATGCCGCGCGGGATGCGGGTCGGCTTGCGGGGCCTGGGCGGGGGCGCGGTGGCCTCGGCGAGGAGCGCGGCGAGGCGTACGGCGGCGGCCTCGCGGTTGCGCCACTGGGAGCGGTGCTCGGAGGCCCGGACGGTGACGACGCCGCCGGACAGCCGCCCCGCCAGCCGCTCCAGCGCCCGCTGCTTCCACACCTCGGGCAGCGCGTCGGTGGCGGCGAGGTCGAAGCGGAGTTCCACCTGCGAGTCACTGGTGTTCACATGCTGCCCGCCCGGCCCCGAGGACCTGGAGAAACGCCACATCAGCTCGGCCTCGGGCAGGGAGACGGAGCCACGGATGACATAGGGACCGGACATGCCGTACATGTTCCCGCCTCTGACCGGTCCACGTCACCCGGTTATCCCTGTCGTCCCGGTCACCCTTGTCACCCCGGTCATCTCGGTAAAGAAAGTAAAGCGACTTGGAACCTCGCGTCCCCCTCTCGCGTTCAAGGGGGTAGCTGTAGCTTCGTAGCCGTACGTACACGAGGGAAGGGACTCCCAACAATGGCTGTAAGCCTGTCCAAGGGTGGCAACGTCTCGCTCACCAAGGAGGCTCCGGGCCTGTCCGCCGTCACCGTGGGTCTCGGCTGGGACGTCCGCACCACCACCGGCACGGACTTCGACCTCGACGCCTCCGCGATCGCGGTCAACCCGCAGGGCAAGGTCTACTCCGACAGTCACTTCGTCTTCTTCAACAACAAGCAGACTCCGGACAACACCATCGTCCACACCGGCGACAACCGCACCGGTGAGGGCGCCGGCGACGACGAGGCCATCAACGTCAACCTCGCCGCCCTGCCCGCCGACATCGACAAGATCGTCTTCCCGGTCTCGATCTACGACGCCGAGAACCGCTCGCAGAACTTCGGACAGGTGCGCAACGCCTACATCCGCATCGTCAACCAGGCCGGCGGTACCGAGATCGCCCGCTACGACCTGTCGGAGGACGCGGCCACCGAGACCGCCATGGTCTTCGGCGAGCTGTACCGCAACGGCGCCGAGTGGAAGTTCCGCGCCGTCGGCCAGGGCTACGCGTCGGGCCTGACGGGCATCGCCCAGGACTTCGGCGTGAACGTCTGACGGACGCCCCGCAGCCCCTCGGAGCCCTCGGCCGCCCGGCACTTCGCGCACCGCACCACGGCATCGCGAACCGCACCGGCCGGGGGCTCCGGCCCGTCCCGGGCGGTGCGCCGGCCCGTGGGCCGCCCCCGCCCGGGGACCGTCGGGTGGAACACCGCGCCCGTCGTGACACCATCACCTCCGTGCTCGACATCGGCTACGCCCTCTCCAACCGCTTCCCCGACCCCCCGCAGACCGACTACCGCCGCGTGGACGTCCACGCCCTGCGCCACGACCTCTTCTGCGGCGACGTCTACCTCGCCGACACCGAGTCGGACCGGGAACTGTCCACAGCCTGGGGATGGGTGCCGGTGCTCGACTTCGCATGGGCGCTCTGCGACATCGTGGAACGGATCGACCAGGATCCGGCGGGCTCCCGCGCCTCCCGCCCCCAGTGGGCGGAGCTGGACTTCACCGAGTCCACCGACCGGCTGCTCTTCGAGCGCCGCTTCGGATGGGTGGACATCGAGGCCGAGTGGCTGCCGGCCTCGGAGCCGCCCCTGACCTTCTCCCACACCGAACTCCGCCGCGAGGCCCGCGACTTCCTGCACGACCTGCTCGCCGACCTGACCGATCTGCACGAGGACCTCGGCGAGAACCCGGCCGTCTGGACCCTCCAGGCCCGTTACCCCCGCCTGGACTGACCCACCGCGCCCCTCCCTCCCCTGCCTTCTCAGCCCTCCACCCGGATCCCCAACTCCCCCGCCAGCACCGGCGCCAGATCCAGCAGCTGCCCCGTACTGATCACCGCCCCCGCCAGCCTGTCCACCCCCCGGGCGATCTCCAGCGAAGCGGCACCGCGCAGATCGACGTCCGTCAGGGTGACCCCGCTGAGATCCACGCCCTTCAGCGCGCAGTCCACGAACTCCACCCGCTCCAGCCTCGCCCCGCCGAAGTCCGGCTCGACCAGGACACAGCCCTCGAAGACGACGTCCCTGAGCCGCGCGGACCGCAGGTTCAGGAAGTCGATCTTCCCGCCCCGGACCAGGACCCGCTCCAGCACCGCCCCGTGCAGCTGGGTCCCCCCGAGTCGCGCGTCCGTCACCTCGACGTCGCGCAGGGTCGCCCCCGTGAGGTCCGTACCCACACCCCGCACCTCGGCGAGGACCGAGTCCAGCACCCTGGCCCGGGACAGCCGGGCCTCGTCCAGCGCGCACCCCGTCACCGCGCAGTCCATGAACCGCGCCCCCGCGCCGTCCTCCCCCGAGAGGTCCAGCTCCCGGAACTCCAGCCCGTCGTAGTCCCCGTCCGGCTCCAGCCCACCCCCCTCGTACCTCTCCAGCACCGGCAGCCGCACCTCCGGCCGCCGCGCCGCCCTCACCCCCGCCCTGCCCCTCGCCCCCGCACCACCCACCGCTCTCCTCACCATGCGCCCATCCTGCACTCCACCACCGACAATTCCCCCGACCTGCGAGAACCCCGCACATGTCACATCCCGGGACCCCGGGCCGTGGTAGCCACGAACCACCCGACCCACCCCCCGATCCCCCGATCCCCCGATCCAGCAGGCGCGACCCCGCGCGAGGGAGACCCCGGCCATGCACCGCATCACCGTCGACCGGGCCGCCGCGAACTTGACCTCAAGCGAACTCGAGGTTGAACAGTGGGGACGCTGTCGAAGCCGCACCGCACCCCTGGGGGCCTCATGCACGCCATCCGTCTGTACGCCTTCGGCCCGGCCGAGAACCTCGTCCACGAACAGGTCGAGGACCCGCGCCCCGGCCCCGGCCAGGTCCGTATCGCCGTCCGGGCCGCCGGAGTCCACCTCCTGGACACCGCGCTGCGGCAGGGCCACCAGGGACCCGCGCCCGCCCCGACGACCCTGCCCACCGTCCCCGGCCGCGAAGTCGCCGGAGTGGTGGACGCGTTGGGCGACGGCACGCCGACCGACTGGCTCGGCAGGCGCGTCGTCGCCCACCTCGGCTTCGCCCCCGGCGGCTACGCGGAACTCGCCGTCACCGACGCCGGCCGGCTCCACGAGATCCCCGAGCGCCTCGACTTCGCCCAGGCCGTCGCCATGATCGGCACCGGCCGCACGGTCATGGGCATCGTGCAGTTCGCCGAGCCCGGCCCCGGCGACGTGGTCCTCGTCCCCGCCGCGGCCGGCGGCATCGGCACCCTCCTCGTCCAGTACGCCAAGAACGCCGGCGCCACCGTCATCGGCCTCGCCGGCGGCCCCGGGAAGACCGCCCGCGTGGCGGCGAACGGCGCCGACCTCGCCGTCGACTACACCGACCCGGCCTGGCCCGGACGGCTCTCCGCCCACCAGGGCAGGATCACCCTCGTCTACGACGGCGTCGGCGGCGACACCGCCCGCGCGGCGGTCGCCCTCCTCGCCCCCGGCGGCCGCCACGTCGTCTTCGGCTGGTCCGCCCAGGGCCTCGACAGCACCGACCCCTACCTCGTCGACGGCGTCTCCCTCAACGTCCTCGGCCCCGAGATGATGCGCAGGGCCGGCGGCGCCGACCCCGTACGCACCCTCGAACTGCGCGCCCTCACCGAAGCCGCCGAGGGCCGGCTCACCCCCGCCGTCCACCGTTTCCCCCTCGCCGAGGCCGCCACCGCCCACCGCGCCCTGGAGAGCCGGGGCACGACCGGAAAGGTCGTCCTGGAGCCGTGAGCGCCGCGCTATCGTGCCCACCGTGATCCACGTACCCGAGGAACTCGCGGCGGCACAGGAGAAGTTCAACGGCGAGGCGGGCCGCGCCTTCGTCTCCGGGCTGCCCGGGCTGACCGCCGCCTTCCTGGACCGCTGGGACCTGCGGATCACCGGCGCGCCGATGCACGGCGTGAGCGCCCTGGTCCTCCCCGTCGACCGCGCGGACGGCACACCGGCCGTACTGAAGCTCCAGATCCCGGACGAGGAGACCGAGGGCGAGCCCGTCGCCCTGCGCACCTGGAACGGCGACGGAGCCGTCCGCCTGCTGGACCACGACGCCTCCACCGGCACCATGCTCCTGGAACGCCTCGACCCCGCCCGGACACTGGCCCACCTGCCCGACGTCCGCGAGGCCCTCCTGGTCATCGCCCGCCTCCTGGCACACCTCACCTCCGCCCCCGCCCCGGCCGGCCTGCGCCGCCTCGGCGACATCGCGCACGCCCTGCTGGAGCGGACTCCCGGAGCCCTGGCCCGCACCCCGGACCCGGCCGTCCGCCGCACCCTCGCCGACTGCGCCGCGGCCCTGCGGGAGGTGGCGGACGAACCGGGCGACCGCCTCCTGCACTGGGACCTGCACTACGACAACGTCCTGGCCGCCGACCGCGCCCCCTGGCTCGCCATCGACCCCAAGCCCTTGGCGGGCGATCCCGGCTTCGACCTCTGGCCCGCCCTGGCCAACCGCTTCGACGCCGACCACCCCGCCGACACCGCCTGGCGCTTCGACGCGCTCACCGACGTCCTCGGCCTGGACCGCGACCGGGCCCGCGCCTGGACCCACGCCCGCCTGCTCCAGAACTGCCTGTGGCACACCGAGAACGGCCGCCCCCCGTCCCCCCTCGACCTCGAGATCGCCCACCGCCTGCACCGCCGTCCCCCACGGCGCGCACCCACCACCCCGACGCCGACACCGACCCCGGAATCACCGAGCGGGCGAAACGACTGCGCGACGGGGTGACCACGGCCCGGATCGTGAAGGCCCGCCGGCCGACTCCGCCACCGCCCGCCGGCCCCTTGGCAGCTCCTGGAATCAGCACGTGGCTTCGGTCGGCCTCCTCACGGCTTGCCGCTGCCCTGCCGGCCGCCCCCGAACTGGCTCACCATCATCACGATGCAGCCGGTCATCAGAAGCGCGATGCCGGACATGGCCCCCCACGCCCGGACGCTCGGGCCCCTGATCACCAGCCCGAAGACCACCTGACAGCACAGACCGGAGGCCATCACCAACTGACCCCAGCCGTAGAGGCGAACGCGGCGAACCCGACGCCGGTTCCAGGGGAGCACCCAGCCGCGGGTGACCGCCGCCACACCCGAAGCAGCGATGAGCAACGCCACCACCACAGAAGGTATGGCGAGATAAAGCCCCATGGTTCCCCTCCCGACGCGCCGGACCCCCTCCGGACACCGGCGTGATCATGACACCCATCGCAGTCCGCGTCCACGCGCTTCCGGCGGGGTGCGACTCCCCGCCGGCACGATCCTGAACGAACTCGGTGTGGACCCGCCGACCGTCATGGAGATCCTGCGGCACACCCGGCTCAGCCGGACCCACCGGTACGTGAAGGACGAGCCCGCCCCCAAAGTGAAGAACCCCAGGCGAAACCTTTCTGACATGGGGTTCCCAGGGGAGCCCCCTGCCGGATTCGAATCGACGACCTACGCATCACGAAGGCCTGCAACCTTGATCGATGTGACGCCGGGTCCGCCCTGTGCCGCCCCGTCCGCTCACGCAATCCGGCCGGCTCTCCCCGCCCTGCACGAACGGGCTGCGGCACGGGGCCGCCCCAGGGCTCCGCCGCACTGCGCGACCGCGCGATCGGTTCACACGGAAGAGGACCCCGGGAGCGCAGAACCGCCCTTGTACGTCAAGCAGATGCTCGAAGAGCGCCCCTGGGCCGACCGTGCCACCCCAAGCAGTCTCAGTGCCGCCTCCGGCAGTTCACGGCCTTTGAGCCACACGGCGTGCAGCAGCCTGCGCAGCGGGACCGCCGGGTCGACCTCGACCTCGACCAGGCGGCCGTGGTCCACGTCCTCGTGAACGGCCAGCGCGGAGAGCACCGCGGGGGCCATGCCCCGGATGACCGCGCTGCGCAGGGGCGCGGTGGAGCCCAGTTCGAGGACCGGCACGGCCACACCGTCGTACGGGCGCAGCGCCTTCTCCAGAGTTTCGCGGCTGCCGGAGCCGGGCTCGCGCAGCAGCAGCGGGGTGTCGGCGAGTTCGCGGCCGCTCAGCGGGCGGCGGCGCCGGGCCCAGGGGTGACCGGGGGCCACGACCACGGCGAGGCGGTCCCGGCCGACCACGGTGCGGTGCAGGTCGTCCGGCACCCAGGGGCCCTCGACGAAGCCCAGGTCGCAGCTCCTGCGGCGCAGCGCCTCGATCACCCCTGAGCTGTTGGTGACGGTGAGCCCGACGTGGGTGTCGGGCTCCTCCTCGCGCAGCGCGACCAGCCAGCCCGGCATCAGTTCCTCAGCGATGGTCAGGCTCGCGGTCACCAGGAGCCGGTGGTCCTGCCGGGATCGCAGCGCGGCGGCGCCCTCGACCAGCGCCTCGGCCTGTTCGAGCAAGGAGCGCGCCCAGTCGCCGACCACGGCACCGGCCGGGGTGAGCCGGGAGCCCGAGGTGGAGCGGTCGAGCAGCCGCAGGCCCAGGCGCCGCTCCAGCGTGCGCATCCGGGCGCTCGCGGAGGGCTGGCTGATGCGCAGCCGCACGGCAGCCCGCCCCAGGCTCCCGGTCTCGGCGACGCAGACCAGCAGTTGCAGGGCATGCAGGTCGGGGAGCGGTCGCGGATGCGCGTCGGAGGACTCAGGAGTCATAGGAAAACCCTATGACCTGCCCAAAAGATCGCGTCTAGTGGGCGCCGCCCACCCGGCGCACGCTGAAAATCATGGTTCTCTCCGGCCCCGAACGCCGCACGTCCGTGCGCCGCACCTCGCCCCCCGCCGCCCCGCGCAAAGAAGGCGTCGTGCCGGGCCTCGCGCTCGCCGCCACCGGTGTGGCGGCGGCCTTCGGGGTGCACGCGCTGGTGCCCGCCGTGCCGGTGCTCACCGCGGCCGTCGTGCTCGGCGTCGTCGCGGCGCATCTGCCAGGAGTCGCTCCTCTCGTACGCGGTGCCGCCCGGCCCGGCCTGTCCATGGCGGGCAAGCGGCTGATGCGGCTCGGCATCGTGCTGCTCGGCCTGAAACTGAGTCTCGGCGACGTGCTCGGACTCGGCTGGCAAGCCCTGGTCATGGTGGTCGGCGTCGTCCTGGTCACGTTCTTCGGGACGAAGTGGCTGGGCCGCGGGCTCGGCCTCTCCGACGACCTGTCGCTGCTCGTCGCCACCGGCTACTCGATCTGCGGCGCCTCCGCGATCGGCGCGGTCAGCGGCGTGCTCGGCAAGGACAAGGGCGACAAGCGGCACGAGGCGGAGGTCGCCTCGTCGGTCGCCCTCGTGACGCTCTGCGGCACGCTCGCCATCGCCGTACTGCCGCTGCTCAAGACCCCGCTCGACCTGGACACGACGGAGTTCGGGCGCTGGGTCGGCGCCGGCGTGCACGATGTCGGGCAGGTCGTCGCCACCGCCCGGACCGCCGGGCCGCAGGCGCTGACCGAGGGGGTCCTGGTCAAGCTGATCCGGGTCGCGATGCTGGCGCCGCTGGTCGCGGGAGTGGCGCTGAGCCGCCGCCGCAAGAACGCCGGGCGCCCCGTGGACGGCGACGGTCGCCGGCCCGCCCTGCTGCCCCTGTTCGTCGTGGGATTCCTGGCGATGGTCGTACTGCGCAGCACCGGACTGCTCGGCAGCGGAGTGCTCGACGCCGCGGACACCGTGCAGGAACTGCTGCTGGCCGCCGCCCTGCTCGGCCTCGGCAGCGCCGTGCACCTGCCGACCCTGGCCCGTTCCGGCGGCCCGCGGATGGCGCTGCTCGGCCTGGGTTCGTGGCTGGTCGTCGCGGCGGCAGCGTACGCCGGGGTCATGCTGACGACCTGAGGGCCCGTCACAGCGCCACACGCCCCCTCGTCAGGGTCGATGAGTGGCCTCGTACCCACGCACCCACTGCCCCGGGACCACGCGCTCCCGGCCGTACGCCGAGACGCTCCAGGACGGACGGCGGGGAGTCGGCGATCCACTCACCCACCGCCGGCAGGGAAGTCGCTCCGGCCAGAACCGCGCACGCGGTCAGCGCCGGCACGACGACCAGAGCGTGCCGCACCCCGCGTGGCACCTGCCCCAAGCCAAACCGACACCAAAGAACCAAACGCCCACTTAGCAACAAACAGGACGTCATGCGATGCTCACGCAAGCCCTCTCGAGGTACCCGGGCCGTGTGACGCGTCATACCCCGAGCACCACAAAAGGCCAGGTCGCGGGCTATGCGACCTGGCCTTTTCCGGAGCCCCCTGTCGGATTCGAACCGACGACCTACGCATTACAAGGGCCTGCAAGATCATCCCGGATGATGTCAGGCGGTGCCGCCGAATCCCGTTTCCGCTGTTCAGGGGGTTACACCCTTGATCATCGTGACGCCTGGTCCGCCCTGGTGCTACCCCTTCCGCTCACGCAGCGCTCACGCAAAGCGGGGCGCTCTACGAGCGCAGGGCGTGGGGTACGGGGACTGACACTCGCTCCAGTCGGGCATGTAATCGACCATGGACAAGATCACGCCCAGTTGGGCGGAATGCGTCGCGGAGACGGAACTCGGCAAGACGCTTCCCCTCCGGTGGGCACACAGCCGGGGAGTCGCGAGCCGGGCTACAGAGCTCGGGCGGCTCCTTGGCAAGGACGCCGACCTGCTCATCGCCGCCGCCACACTGCACGACGTCGGGTACGCACCTCGGCTGGCTGTGACCGGGTTCCACCCGCTGGACGGGGCAAGGTTCCTCCGTGACGAGCATGGGGCCGATGAGCGGCTGGTGCGGCTGGTCGCAAACCACTCTTTTGCCCTGTTGGAGGCCGAGGAGCGCGGATTGCGGGACGAGTTGGCGTCGGAGTTTCCGTTGCTGGAGGAACCGTTGCTGGTGGACGCCCTCGTGTACTGCGACATGACGACGACGCCCGACGGCGCCCAGACCAGTGCGCAGGACCGGGTCGCGGAGATCGTCGGCCGCTATGGCGCGGACAGCATGGTTGGGCGGTTCATCCGGCGGGCGGCACCGGAGATCTTCTCCTCGGTCGAGAGGATCGAGGCCGCGCTGGCGGCTCAGCCGAGGTAGGGGTAGGTGCCGGCGAGGTAGTCGCCGATCTGCTGGCGCATGCTGGGATGGATGTCGTACTGGTCCAGGTCGGTCGGCTGAACGAAGCGGACTCCGTCGGCTTCGTCGTTGACCGTGGGCGCTCCGCCGACGGGGCGACCGATGTAGGTGTTCTCGTACTGCTGGCGGATCTCGCCGTCGGTGTAGGCGACGATGTGGTTGGGGTTGGTGTAGACGCCGAGGAAGCCGGTGATCTCGGCGATGATGCCGGTCTCCTCCAGGCACTCGCGTACGGCGCACTCGGCCGCGGTTTCGCCGATGTCCTGGGCTCCGCCGGGGAGTGCCCACTGGCCGGTGTCGCGGCGGCGCTGGAGGAGGATGGCGCCGGCCTCGTCGACGACGAGCAGGTTGCTGGCCGGGATGAGGGTGTTCGCCTTCGGGGCGGCCGGGTCGTTGTAGTACTCAGTCCTGCCCATGGGCGGCGGTCCTCTCCGGGTCCGGTGTCCATGGCCGCGCGGCGGCCCAGACGGCGTCGAAGCTCTGAGCGTAGTTGTCGAACCACCCTGTGCCGTCTGCCCTCTTGAGGTGGAGCAGGGGGTTGGCGCTGGCCGGTTGTCCCCAGATGTGGGGATTGACGAGCAGGTTGTCGTCGTAGCGGAACATGGACGTGTAGAGCGTGGTGTCGTGGAGCCGTACGGTGCACCCGGCCTCCCCCAGCAGCGGGCGGTAGTACGTCAGCGAGGCGCGGATCTTGGCGGCGAGGGTGTCGCCAATTCCCTCCTCGCGGCCCCGGATGGAGACTGCCTGCCCGTCCGGGTCGCCGAAGCACAGGCGCACCCGCACTCCCTCGGTGGCACGTTCGGAGAGCATCTTGGCGACGTGGGGGTTGGACTGGGCGAAGAAGGTGCCGGAGAAGACGAGGACGCTGACCTCCTGCTGGGCCTCTCGCAACAGCGAGAGCCAGACGTCCCGGGGCACACTGGCCCGGTTCTGGTAGGTGCCGACCAGCTCGGTGCCTAACCCGTCCCGCGGTCGGCCGGAGCCCTTGGATGAGGCGGGCCAGAGGAAGGTCTCCTCCACGCGCAGGTGCAGCGCGACGCGGAAGCGGTGCCGGGCATGGGGAACCCGCCCGCCCAGCCACCGGCTCACCGTTTTGGGATCCACCTCGCAGACCTCGGCAAGAGAATCCGGCGAGACACCACGTTGGCCGAGCACAGTACGCAGTCGGTCGTTCACAGCAACCATCGAAGCGGTGCAGCGCATGATCGCGCAAGGACGTTTTGGGACGCAGCCGTTGAAGCGCAACCCCACCGACTGCCTACTCTGGCGCCATGGAGCTCATCGTCCTGTGGGACATCGACCACACCCTCATCGAGAACGCGGGGGTGAGCAAGGAGATCTACGCCGCTGCCTTCTCGGCCCTCTCGGGACGGGAGCCTACGGAGCCGGCGCGTACCGAGGGACGTACGGATCGACTGATCATGCGTGACATGTTCGTCCGCGACGGACTGCCCGTACCTGAGTGGCACTCCATCGAATCCGCGCTCGCCCAGGCGGGGGAAGCGCGGCTGGATGATCTGCGCAGGCGCGGCACGGCCTTGCCCGGCGTCCATGAGGCGCTGAAGGCCGCCTCTGTCAAGAGCGGTTGGGTCTCCTCCGTCCTGACCGGCAACATCGCCGCCAACGCCCGTGTGAAGCTGGCTGCGTTCGGCCTCGACTCGCTACTGGACCTGCCTGTGGGTGCCTACGGAGCTGACGCCGAGCTCCGCCCTGAGCTGGTCGCTGTCGCCCGCGAGCGCGTGCAGCGGCTTCGCGGCGTTCCGGCTGGCGTCCCCACCGTCCTGGTGGGGGACACTCCTCGTGACGTGGAAGCGGCCCTGACCACGGGCTCCGGGCTCGTCGCCGTCGCCTCCGGCATCCACAGGCCGGAGGAACTGACCGCCGCCGGCGCCGCTGACGTCCTGCCCGACCTGTCGGACACGAAGCGCGTTCTAGGCATCCTGGAGTCTTTCGCAGGTCACTGAAAACGTCCCAGGACGTCCTCGGGCCGTCCCTGAACGCGGTGACGAGGTCCCCAGGCAGAAAGCCACTATCAGGGCTCCCAACAGGCAGTCAGCCGAAGGAGCCGATGTGATCGGGGAAGTCACCGGGATCAGGAAGATCCGAATGCTGTACCTGCAGCTGCTCTACCGCTGCAACTTCACGTGCCTGCACTGCTTCCACGGCGAGCGGCTTCAGTACGCCGACGCCTTCACCGCCGAGGAAGCCGTCAGTCTCCTCACCCTGATGCGGGACGAGTACGGCACGCAGGCCGTCACCCTGCTCGGCGGAGAGCCGTTCGTCCACCGGGACCTCGCACAGGTGGTCCGCCACGCCAAGGAGGAGCTGGACCAGCGCGTCGAGATCTGCACCAACGGCTACCGGATCGAGCGACGTCTGACCGAGATCGCTCCGCACCTGGACCTGCTCCGGGTCTCGCTGGAGGGCATCGGATCGACCAACGACGGCATCCGCAGGCAGGGCAGTTACCGCAGCGCCCTCAACTCGCTCAGTCTCGCCCGGGACCTCGGCGTTCCGACGGGCGCGACCATGACCGTCACCTCGCGGAACATCGACGAGGTCCTCCCCCTCGCCGGCGTCCTGGCGCAGCTCGGGGTCCGGCAACTCAAGCTCCACCACCTGCGGGCGGTCGGCAACGCCGCCGACCACCCCGAACTGCTGGTCACCGCCGCCTCCGCCTACGGTCGGCTCCGCGAGGAGCTCGCGTCGGCCGACCTGCCCCTGGAGGTGATCGTCGACGAGGACCTGTCCGAGCACGGCGCCCCACAGGTCTGCGCACCATCTGGTGGGCCCCGCGAGATCGACCGGATCGAGGCCGATCCGCGCGGTGCGCTGACCATGTCCTGCAAGGCCGTGGGCAAGGACTCGCACGCCTTCTGGTACGAGAAGGCGACGGGACTCATCATCCACAAGCCCTCGGCCACGGATGAACTCGCCCTCGCGGTGCCGGACGTGGTGTACGCCCGTGCCTGATCACCCGCTCTTCGAGAGCCTGGAGGGCTTACGGGGCACCGGCAAGTCCACCCTGGCGCCGATGCTGGCTGCCGCCCGCCAGGCCGTCCTCGTCCCCACCGTCCCGGCCCTCTACCAGCCCCTCAGACACGCGGTGGACGAGCGGACGAACGTCGAGGCACGGATGTGCCTCTACCTCTCCGCACTGTTCACCGCGGCCGAGGAGATCCAGCAGCACCTAGACGCCGGCGTCCCGGTCGTCGTCGAGAGCTACTTCGCCCGGTGCCTCGCCAGCCACCGGGCCCTGGGCGCCCGGCTCGGTGTCACCCTGCCGAGCTGGCTGCCGCTACCCGTCACCTACCACCTCGTCTGCGCCGACGACGAACGGCAGCGCCGCCTCGCTGGGCGGAACAAGCCGGCCTCGTGGTGGGACGCACTGATCGAGACCGCTACGGACCGGGTGACGGACGCCTACGCCTCGTTCCCTATGCGTCGCATCGACACCACGGGGTGCAGCCCCGAAGAGGTCCTCCGTGTGATCACCGCCACCGATACGCAAGGAGCGCACTCCCATGCAGACACAGAGCCTGTGGGAGCACACCCTGACCTTCTTCCCCCAGTTCCTCGCCACACTGCGGGAACACGTCGCCCCTGACGCCACCGTCGCGGTCGTCGGCGCCAGCGACGGCAAGTTCGTCCTGCCCCTCGCCGCCACCGGCTACCACGTCGTCGCCATCGAGCGCGACGCGCTCGCCCTGCACGGAGGGGATGTCCGCCTCCCGGGTGACAGCCATGCACACGCGCTGGGCCTGATCGATCGACTGAAGCTCGAAGAACTCCGGGACCGCGTACAGGTCGTTGAGGACGACTTCCTCGACGGTGAGCCTCTGGGCCTGCAGTGTGAGGCGGTCTGGACGAGCTGCTCGTGGCACTACAGTGCCAACCACCACCGCCCGCTCGCCGAGTTCGTCGACCGCATGCAACGCCTGGTCCGCCCGGGCGGTGTGTTCGGCGCGGAGTTCATGATGCCCGTCGAAAGACGTCACCACATGACCGAGCACTACACCTCCCCCGAGCGCCTGCTCCCTCACTTCCTCGGCGACTGGGAGGTCCTGCTCACCCTGCGCACGAGCGAGTTCACCGAGCGACCCCATGTCGGCCGGCTGCACGACCACATCCACCGCATGGGCCTGCTCATGGCAGCCCGAACGTCCACTCTCACCGACCACTTCTGAGAGAAGAACCCATGAAGCACGAGTACGAGGCGAAGTTCCTGGCCGTCGACGCCGCCGGCCTCCAGATCAAGCTGACCGCCCTCGGCGCCGTCCAGGCGCTCCCCCGCACCCTCCTCACCCGCAAGATCTTCGAGAACGACTCCCTCGACGGCGGGGCCTGGGTCCGCCTGCGGGACGAGGGCACCCGCTCGACGCTCACGCTCAAGCAGGTCACCGACGCCACGACGATCGACGGCACCAAGGAGATCGAGACCGAGGTCACCGACCTGCACGCCATGGCCGACATCCTCCGTCGAGTCGGCCTCACCGAGGTCCGCTACCAGGAGAACTACCGCGAGGAGTGGCGCCTGGGCGAGGTCGCCTTCGACTTCGACACCTGGCCCGACCTGCCCACCTTCCTGGAGATCGAAGGGCCCGACGAGGCATCGGTCCGACGGGCCTCCGCGCTGCTGGACCTCGACTACTCCGAGGCCCGGTTCGGCAGCGTCGACGAGATCTACAAGAGCGAGACCGGCCGCGACATCCTCGCGGAGTCCACTCTCCTGTTCTCCGACGCCGAGAAGCAGGAGGACGCGTCCCCGACGACCCAGGGCCGTTGATCACGGAGGCGGACAAGCAATGCTGACGGAACTCGCCTTACAGCACAGGGTGATCCCCGGAATCGCCGAGTTCGCCCGCGGAGGACTGCCCACACCGGCAACCACCGACGACGGCAACGAATGGGTCGACGGATTCTGCTGGCTCTACTGCGGGCAGCGGTGGACGCGCGTCCTGTGGATCGGCCCCGCCAGAGTCGCCGGCGCCCAGGCGCCGATGTACGCGTGCGGCCCCTGCATCCGCGTGCTGGCGGAGAAGGCCCGGAAGAAGACCAAGCGCGCTGAGAGGACGCCGGCCGAGGACAGAAAGAAGGCCCGGCGGAAGAAGCACAGGAAGCAGGGCCGAGTCCTCCGCCGCTCACGCATCGCTCACGCAAGCCGTCCCACGGCACTCCGGCTGTGCGCCGCGTCACGCCCCGAGCACCACAAAAGGCCAGGTCGCGGGCTATGCGACCTGGCCTTTTCCGGAGCCCCCTGTCGGATTCGAACCGACGACCTACGCATTACAAGTGCGTTGCTCTGGCCATCTGAGCTAAGGAGGCGCCGCGCACGCGCGGAGCGCGCGAGGGCGGGTCCACTGTACACAGAGCGGCTTTCGCCGAGCCACGCACTTGAGGGCGGCGGGCCCGGTCCGCTCACTCCAGGCCGTACGCGAAGGTGTACGGCACCTTCGTCTCCCCGTGCCGGTAGGTGAACTCTCCGGTGCCGTGCAGTCCGGCCAGCTCGCCGGTGCCCGAGCCCTCGACGACCTCGAAGGAGCAGTGGACGGTCCCGTCGGGGTCGAAGCGCCCGCGCTCCTCGACGACGAAGGTGCCCTCGCGCCCGTCGAGGCGGCCGCGGACGAGTTCCATTCCGGCGAAGGAGCCGGTCGTGGCGGTCAGGTAGGAGACGGTGTAGTCGCAGGTCGTGGACTCGGCCTCGATGCCGCCGGCGAAGGCGTTGGTGACGGTGGCGTGGGCGAGCCGGGGGTGGGCGTCCTCCGGGCTCACGGGGACCTCCTTCCAGTCGGCGAAGGTGAAGTGGCCGGTGGTCCGGGTGGTGGGCGTGGGCATGGATGGTTCCCCTTCGATCGGGTCGTTCGGGCGTGCCGCCGGTGCGGACCGCTCTGCGGCGGCCCGGCGGGACCATCCTGGAGGCCGTACCTGACATCTCCTGTCAGGTACGGCCGGGGCGCGGGAGAATGCCTCCCGTGCGTGCCGACCGGCTTCTCTCCCTGCTCCTGCTGCTGCAGAACCGCGGTCTGATGACCGCCCCCGAACTCGCGGCGGAGCTGGAGGTGTCGGTGCGCACCGTGTACCGGGACGTCGAGGCGCTCGGCGCGGCCGGGGTGCCGGTCCGGGGTGAGCGCGGGCCGGAGGGCGGCTACCGCCTGATGGAGGGATACCGCACCCGGCTGACCGGGCTGACGGACGCGGAGGCCGGTTCGCTGTTCCTGGCCGGGCTGCCGGGGCCGGCCGGGGACCTGGGTCTGGGGGCCGTGCTGGCGAGTGCCCAGCTGAAGGTGGAGGCCGCTCTGCCGGGCGAGCTCGCGGAGCAGGCGCGGCGGGTGCGTGAGCGGTTCCACCTGGACGCCCCCGCCTGGTTCCGCGACGCGGACCCGGTGCCGCACCTGGAACGGGTCGCCGGGGCGGTGTGGGAGCGGCGGGTGCTGCGCACCCGTTACCGGCGCTGGCGGGGCGAGGTGCACCGGGAGGTCCGCCCCCTGGGGCTCGTGCTGAAGGGCGGCATCTGGTACCTCGTGGCGCTGGCCGAGGGCTCCCAGAACCCCGGGAACCCCGGGAACCCCGGGAACTCCGCGAACCCCGGGAACTCCGCGAACCCCGAGAGTCCCGAGAACTCCAAGAGCTCCGAGGCCCCCGAGGGCGTCGTGCGCACCTACCGGGTGTCGCGTTTCCAGGCGGTGGAGGAGACGGGCGAGGTGTTCACCCCTCCCGCCGGGTTCGCCC
This sequence comes from Streptomyces sp. NPDC004051, assembly GCF_053604275.1. NCBI lineage: Bacteria > Bacillati > Actinomycetota > Actinomycetes > Kitasatosporales > Streptomycetaceae > Streptomyces > Streptomyces sp. NPDC004051. The sequence goes on from NZ_JBSGHG010000005.1 coordinate 224,586, forward strand.
TCGCCGCGTACTGGGCGGAGTCCTCCCGGCGGCTGGAGGGGGCGCTGCGGCAGGGCACCGCGCGGCTGCGGCTCTCGCCCCGCGGGCAGAAGCTGCTGCCGATGCAGTTCGGGGCGGCGGGCGTCCGGGCGCTGCGGGAGGCGGGGCCGCCGGACGGCGCGGGACGGGTCGAGGTGGAGCTGTCCGTCGAGTCGGAGGCGGTCGCCGTCGGCGATCTGCTCCGGCTCGGCACCGAGGCGGAGGTGCTCGGTCCGCCGGGGCTGCGGCAGGCGGTCGCGGAGGCCGTGGCGGTGCTCGCCGAGCGCTACGCGGCCGGGCGGTGACACCGGCCGTCGAAGGTTTCCGCGAAGTTCACATGACCTCGGCTACTGACAGATCAGGTGAACGCGGGTACCGTCCTGTGCCAGTTCGCTTCCGTGGACTGCACCACTCGGAACCACAACGGAACATCCCGTCGTGGCACCGCCTTCCTACTCGGATCGTCCGGCACGTTCCTGCCGGTAGAAGGGGGCCCATTCACCATGGCCACTGTCACGTTCGACAAGGCGACCCGGATCTACCCCGGTTCGACCAAGCCCGCCGTGGACGCGCTCGAGATCGACATCGCCGACGGGGAGTTCCTCGTACTGGTCGGCCCGTCCGGCTGCGGCAAGTCCACCTCGCTCCGCATGCTCGCGGGGCTCGAGGACGTGAACGGCGGCGCCATCCGCATCGGCGACCGCGACGTCACGCACCTGCCGCCGAAGGACCGGGACATCGCCATGGTGTTCCAGAACTACGCCCTGTACCCGCACATGACGGTCGCCGACAACATGGGCTTCGCGCTCAAGATCGCCGGCGTCAACAAGGCGGAGATCCGGCAGAAGGTCGAGGAGGCCGCGAAGATCCTCGACCTGACGGAGTACCTGGACCGCAAGCCGAAGGCGCTCTCCGGTGGTCAGCGTCAGCGTGTCGCCATGGGCCGCGCCATCGTGCGTGAGCCGCAGGTGTTCCTCATGGACGAGCCGCTGTCCAACCTGGACGCCAAGCTCCGCGTCTCCACCCGCACGCAGATCGCGAGCCTGCAGCGCCGTCTCGGCATCACCACGGTGTACGTGACCCACGACCAGGTCGAGGCCCTCACCATGGGCGACCGGGTGGCGGTCCTCAAGGACGGTCTGCTCCAGCAGGTCGACACCCCGCGCAACATGTACGACAGGCCCGCCAACCTCTTCGTGGCCGGCTTCATCGGCTCCCCCGCGATGAACCTCGTCGAGGTGCCCATCACGGACGGCGGCGTGAAGTTCGGCAACTCGGTGGTGGCCGTGGACCGTGACGCGCTGGCCGCCGCCACCGACAAGACCGTCACCGTCGGCGTCCGCCCCGAGCACTTCGACGTGGCCGGTGCCGAGTCCGACCAGGGTCTCGCGGTCACCGTGAACGTGGTCGAGGAGCTGGGCTCCGACGCGTTCGTGTACGGCACCACCGAGGTCGGCGGCGAGTCCAAGGACCTCGTCGTCCGCGTCGGCGGCCGCAACGTGCCGGAAAAGGGCAGCACGCTGCACGTCGTGCCGCGGTCCGGTGAGACCCACGTGTTCTCGACGTCGTCCGGCGCGCGCCTGTCCGACTGACGGCCCCTCAGGGCCGTTGAGGTCCGTTGAGGGCCGTGACCGGATCGTCGCACCGCCCTGGGTGATTCACCCGACTTGGTGAAGAGGGCCCCGCAGACCGCTGCGGGGCCCTCTTCGGTGCGAGCGCGTTGTCGCGCGTTGCCGACGGACACCTCGACATTCGGTGCGTTTCGAGCAGCGTGCGTCAACGCGCTACCCAGAAAACGTGCCGCCCATGTCACCCGAACCAGTGACTGAATGTCTTCACGTCATCACTGGACGCTACCCTCACACGCGTGAAGCACTCCACTACGCCTCAGACGCGAAGCGGCCGGGGCCCTGCCCGCCGGGTCGGCCGCACCCTCGCCTTCGTCCTGCCCGTCGTCCTGGTGTTCTCCGGGACCCTCGCGGTCGCCCGGGTCAACTGGTCGGGGAGCCCTTCGAACCCGGTGCTCGCCGCCGCCGACACGGTCGCGCCCGGCGCGTCCTCGGGCGCCGCCGCGCGTGCCCCGCACGAGGTGCTGCGGGACACGCTCCTGCTCGAGTCGCAGAAGGAGAACCCGGGCGTCGCCCTCACCCACCTCCAGCAGGCGGTGAACGACCGCCCGTCGCTGGCGCGCCACTGCACGTCGATCGCGCGTGCGCTGGGCGAGGCGGCGGTCCGGAGGTACGGCCCCACCAAGGCCCAGTCCTTCGCCCGTCCGGTCTGCGACACCTCCTTCGCGTCGGGGGTGCTCACCGCTCACGGCTGAGCCCGTGCCAGGGCCCGCCGCCCCGGTCCGCGGGCCGGGCCCGCCGCCCGGCCCGCCCGGCTCGCTCGGCCCCCTCGGCTGCCACGTACAGTGCGCCCATGACCGATCCGAGCGCCGCGTCGCGGCCCGTGCAAGCCGTCGTCCTGGCCGGCGGCCAGGGTTCCCGGCTTCGTCCGTACACCGACGACCGGCCCAAGCCGATGGTCGAGATCCCCGGTACGGGGACCCCGATCATCGGCCATCAGCTCTCCTGGCTCGCCGAGGAGGGCGTCACGGACGTGGTGGTCTCCTGCGGCCATCTCGCCGAAGTGCTGCAGAAGTGGCTGGAGACCGCCGATCTGCCCCTCTCCGTCACCACCGTCGTCGAGACGGAGCCGCTCGGCCGCGGCGGCGGTCTGAAGTACGCCGCCGCCCGCCTCCCGCACCCGGACCGGCCCTGGTACGCCACGAACGGCGACATCTGGACCCGTTTCTCGCTGCGCGACATGGCCGACTTCCACACCGAGCGGGACGCCGTCGCGACCCTCGCCCTGGCCCGCCCGCGCCTCCCGTGGGGCGCCGTGCAGACCGACGGGTTCGGTCACATCACCGACTTCATCGAGGCCCCGCCGTCGACGGTCGAGATCAACGCGGGTGTGTACGTCTTCTCCCCCGGGTTCGCCGACCTGCTGCCGGAGCGCGGCGACCACGAGCGTACGACGTTCCCGCGGCTGGCCCGTGAGCGCAGGCTGGCCGGGTTCCCGATCCCGCAGGGCTCCTACTGGCGGGCGATCGACACCGCGAAGGACCTGACCGAGGCGGCGAGGGAACTGGCCGCCCAGAAACGCTGACCCGCCGTCCGTACGACGAGGGGCCCCGCACGGTGACGTCGTGCGGGGCCCCTCGTCGTGCAGGGGGCGGGCGGACTACCCCAGGAGGCCGCCCACGAGCCGGCCGGGCTCCTCGGGGGACGGGGCCTCGTCCGCGCCGCCGTCGCTCGGGGTGCCGCCGTCGCCGCCCGTGGTGCCGCCGCCGGAGGTGGGGCCGGAGCTGGTGCTCGGGGCCTGGTCGACCGGGGAGGACTGCTGGGGCGGGGCCTCACCGGTGGTGCCCCGGGTCTGGCTGGGCGCGCCGGTGACGGCGCCGCCGGTGTCCCGGGTCGCGCCGGGGCCGGTGGTGCCGACGGTGCCGGCGGACGGGTCGGGCGTTCCGGAGGAGGCGCTCCGGCTGGGCGTGGTGGAGGCGGACGGGGTCCCCTGCCTGCTCTTGCCGGGCTTCTCCGGGAGCGGGGAGCCGGGCAGTTCGTTGCGCGGGGCCTCGCCGGGCCCGGGGACGACCACGCGGTCGGAGTCGCGCACGGCGCCGCCGAGCAGCGAGCCGACGAGCAGGGTGAGCCCGCAGACGACGACGGTGATCAGGGCGCCGCGGCGCAGGACGTAGCGGCGCAGGTCCCACAGGGCGGAACGGGGGCCGAGACGGCGCCAGGCGCGGGCGGCGAGGCGGCCGTCGACGGAGTAGACGGGGGCGCCGGCGATGACCAGCGGGGACCAGGCGGCGAGGTAGATGATGTCGGGCGCGTCGTAGGCGGGGGCGCTCTTCCAGCTGACGGTGACCAGCAGTGCGGCGGAGAGCACGGCGCCGACGACGGCGGCGACGCGCTGCCAGCAGCCGAGGACGGTCAGGACGCCTACGATGACCTGGAGGAAGGCGATGACGAGTCCGGCGCCGACGGGGTGCTCGAGGGCGAACTGCTGGAGCGGCCGGGCGACTTCCCAGGGGTGCAGGGTGTTCAGCCACGTCACCATGGAGCCGCGTTCGCCGCCGTCGAAGTAGACGGGGTCGCAGAGTTTGCCCATGCCGGCGTAGATGGAGATGAAGCCGAGGAAGACGCGCAGCGGGAGCAGGACGACGCCAAGGTTCATCCGGCGGCCGGGATAGTAGGCGTGCCGGGCCGGGTCGTCGCTCTGGCGCCTGGCCCGGCGGCCGCCGGATCTCCGGTCGGCGGCCCGGCGGCCGTCGGTGTCCTCGAACTCGTCGGTGAACTCGTCGGCGCCGCGGCCCTGTTCGTCGTAGGGCCGGTCGTCGTAGCCGTACCCGCCGGGGCCGTGCTCGCCGGGGCCGTGCTCGCCGGGGCCGTGCTCGCCGGGGCCGTGCTCGCCGGGGCCGTGCTCGTCGTAGCCGTAGTCCCCGTAGCCGCCGTAGCCCGGTTCGTCGTAGACGCTGCCGACGGGGCGCATGGGGGGCAGCAGGGGCGGTGCTCCGCCGTGGGTCCGCTGGGGGCCGATGACGGGCACTTCGATGGGCTGGGTGGCGGCCGGGTCGTCGGCGTAGCCGTACGCCTCGCCGCCGTACCCCTCGCCGGCGCGGGGGACGACCCGGGTCGCTCCGGCGTCGGCGAGCGGTTCCTCGGGGTGCCGGACGCCTTCGTGGCGCACGGCCTGGAGGAGCCGGTGCGCGCCGGTGTCGTCGGGGGCGGAGCGACCGCTCCAGACGACGGGGCGCCGCCGGGGCGCGGCCCCGCCCGGGGCACCCATGGTGGTGACGACGGGGATACGGGGCGCGCCCTGGGCGACGCTGAACTGCCGTGCGATCCGCGGGGACCGGGCGCGTCGCGTCGAGGCGCCCAACTGCACGCGGAAACTGGCGTGATTGACGATGACCTGCGCCGGATCGCTCGGCACCTTCACCATGCTCAGCGCGGGAGCGTCGTCGAGTCCCGACGAGCGGCCCCCCGTGGGTGTGCGGGGTGTTCTGGTGTCCACACTCATCTAACCGAGTGACGTGGTCATAGGACACTGCCTTGACGCGCCGGATGTGTCCGGACCCCGTCAAGCTCGTCCGGACCACCCGGAACACCCCGTGTGGGTGATGGTGCCGAACGCCCGTTCAGGCCCGGCGGCGTGCCGCCTCGTACAGGACGACTCCCGCCGCCACACCGGCGTTGAGCGATTCGGCGCCGCCCGGCATCGGGATCCGCACCCGGACGTCGCAGGTCTCGCCGACCAGTCGGGACAGTCCCTTGCCCTCGCTGCCGACGACGATCACGACCGGACCCGCCAGCGCGTCCAGTTCGCCGACCTCGGCCTCCCCGTCGGCGGCCAGCCCGACGACCGTGATCCCCGCCTTCTTGTACGCCTCCAGGGCGCGCGTCAGGTTGGTGGCGCGGGCGACGGGCGTACGGGCGGCCGTACCGGCGGACGTCTTCCAGGCGCCGGCGGTCATCCCGGCGGCCCGCCGCTCGGGGACGACGACGCCGTGACCGCCGAAGGCGGAGACCGAGCGGACGACGGCGCCCAGGTTGCGCGGGTCGGTGACTCCGTCGAGGGCGACGATCAGCGGGTCCTGACCCTCGTCGTGGGCGCCCGCGACCAGGTCCTCCGGGTGCGCGTACTCGTACGGCGGGACCTGGAGGACCAGGCCCTGGTGGTTCAGCCCGTTGGTCATCCGGTCGAGTTCGGGGCGGGGGGCCTCCATGAGGTTGATGCCGCCGCGATCGGCCGCGAGCTGGAGCGCCTCGCGCACCCGCTCGTCGTTGTCGATGAACTGCTGGACGTACAGCGTGGAGGCGGGCACGCCCTCGCGCAGCGCCTCGACGACGGGGTTGCGTCCGACGACGAGTTCGGAGGTCGAGCGGCCGCCGCCGCGCCGCTGCTGGGGGCGTCCGGCGGCGCGGCGCGCCTTCGCCTGGGCGGCGCGCTGCTTGGCGTGCCCCTTGCGCATCTCGGCGGGGGGCGTGGGCCCCTTGCCCTCCAGGCCCCGGCGCCGCTGGCCGCCGCTGCCGACCTGCGCGCCCTTCTTGCCGGACATGCGGCGGTTGTTCGCGGCCATGATGTACCCGTCTCCGTGAAGTCGTCCGTGCGTGCCTGCGTACGGGCTCGTGTACGTCCGTCCGCGGGCACCCACGCGTGCGTGTGTGCTACGTCTGTGAAGTGTGCCGCCCGAAGGCCCGGACGGCACAACCCGATCTTGAGGAACCCGGGGAACCCGGAGGTTCCGGCAGGTGCCTCACCCGCCTCAGCGCGGGCCGAGGCTCCAGCGCGGTCCCTGCGGGCCGTCCTCGATGACCAGCCCGGACTGGCCGAGCTGGTCCCGGATGGCGTCCGCGGTGGCCCAGTCCTTGCGGGCGCGGGCGGCCTCGCGCTGGTCGAGGACCATGCGGACGAGGGTGTCCACGACGCCGTTCAGCTCCTCGCCGCGGTCGCCGTCGCCGGCCCAGTGCGGGTCGAGGGGGTCCAGGCCGAGGACCGCGAGCATGGCGCGCACCTCGGCGAGGCGGGCCACGGCCGCTTCCTTGTCGTCGGCGGCCAGCGCACTGTTGCCCTGCCGGACGGTGGTGTGCACCACCGCCAGGGCCTGCGGCACGCCGAGGTCGTCGTCCATGGCCTCGGCGAAGGCGGGCGGCACCTCGGCGGCCGGCTCGACGGCGCCGGGCGTGCCGGTCAGCTCGCCCACCCGCTGGATGAAGCCCTCGATCCGCGCGAACGCGGACTCGGCCTCACGCAGGGCGTCCTCGCTGTACTCGATCATCGAGCGGTAGTGCGGGGTGCCGAGGTAGTAGCGGAGCACGATGGGCCGCCAGCGCTTGACCATCTCGGAGACCAGGACGCTGTTGCCGAGCGACTTCGACATCTTCTCGCCGCTCATGGTGACCCAGGCGTTGTGCACCCAGTACCGGGCGAACTCGTCGCCGTAGGCCTTGGCCTGGGCGATCTCGTTCTCGTGGTGCGGGAAGATCAGGTCGAGGCCGCCGCCGTGGATGTCGAAGGCGGTGCCGAGGTACTTGTGGGCCATCGCCGAGCACTCCAGGTGCCAGCCGGGACGCCCGCGGCCCCACGGCGTCTCCCAGCTCGGCTCGCCGGGCTTGGCCGCCTTCCACATGGCGAAGTCGCGCGGGTCGCGCTTGCCGGTCTCGCCCTCGCCGGACGGCTGGAGCAGGTTCTCGAGCTCCTGGTTGGACAGTTCCAGGTACGCGGGGAACGAGGTGACGGCGAAGTAGACGTTGCCGTCGGCCTCGTAGGCGTGGCCGCGCTCGATGAGACCGCGCATCATCTCGACCATCTCGGTGATGTGGCCGGTGGCGCGCGGCTCGTAGGTCGGGGGGAGGCAGCCGAGGACCTGGTAGCCGTCGGTGAAGGCGCGCTCGTTCTCGTAGCCGATGGACCACCAGGGGCGGTTCTGCTCCGCGGACTTCGCGATGATCTTGTCGTCGATGTCCGTGACGTTGCGGATGAACGTCACCTCCAGGCCGCGGTACTCGAACCAGCGGCGCATGATGTCGAAGTTCAGCCCCGAGCGGATGTGCCCGATGTGGGGTGCCGCCTGCACGGTGGCACCGCACAGGTAGATCGAGACACATCCCGGCCGGAGCGGGGTGAAGTCACGGATCTGCCGGGCGTTGGTGTCGTACAGGCGAATGGTCACCCCTCCAGGGTAGTCGGCCCGGAGCGGTGCCCCGCGCCCCTTCACCGGCCCGTGTCGTCAGCCGGTGTGGACGACGAGGGCGGTGGCGACGGCCATCAGCCCCTCGCCGCGGCCGGGGAACCCGAGTCCGTCGGTGGTGGCGCCGGAGACCGACACCGGTGCGCCGGCGGCCTCGCTGAGGATCTTCTGGGCCTCGCCCCGGCGCTTGCCGATCTTGGGCCGGTCCCCCACGACCTGCACCGCGACGTTGCCGATCCGGAAGCCTGCCGCCCGTACGATCCGCGCCGCCTCGGTCAGCAGGGTCACACCGGAGGCGCCGGACCACTCGGGCCGCCCGGTGCCGAAGTGCTGCCCCAGGTCACCGAGACCGGCGGCGGAGAACAGGGCGTTGCAGGCGGCGTGGGCCACGACGTCGGCGTCGGAGTGCCCGGCGAGTCCGGGGCCCTGGCCCTCCCACTTGAGGCCGGCGCACCACAGCTCCCGGCCGTCCTCGAAGGCGTGGATGTCGGTGCCGATGCCGACCCGCGGGAGCACCGGCAGGGGCTCGGGGGGCGGCTGGCCGGCCGACGCGAGGACCGACTCGGAGTCCGGCTCGGAGGCCAGGGGTTCAGAAGCCATCGTTGAGCCTCCTGCGGGCCAGGACCGCCTCCGCGAGGACGAGGTCCAGGGGGCGGGTCACCTTGAAGGCCTCCTCGTGGCCGGGGACCGTGACGACGGTCCGGCCGAGCTGCTCGACCATGCTCGCGTCGTCGGTGACGTCGTCGGTCACCGTCTCGTGCGCGTGCACCAGGGTGGCCCGGTCGAAGCCCTGCGGGGTCTGCACGGCGCGCAGCAGGGACCGGTCGGGGGTGGCGACCACGGGCTCCGGCTCGCCGGGGGCGGCGGCCGGCTCGACCTGCTTGACGGTGTCGGCGAGCGGCAGCGCCGGGACCACGGCGGGGGCGCCGTCGCGGACGGCCGCGACGACGGCGTCCACGGTGTCCACGGGCACCAGCGGGCGGGCCGCGTCGTGCACCAGGACGATGTCGAAGCCGGGCGGCAGGGCGTCGAGGCCGAGCTTCACCGACTCCTGGCGGGTCTCCCCGCCGGGGACGACGACGAAGTCGGTGCGGTCGGGCAGCGCGTACGCGTCGAGCAGCGTCTTGACCTCCGCGGCCCCCTCGGGCGGGGCCACGACGACGACCAGGGAGACGGCGCGGGAGGCGGCCATCGCGCGGACCGCGTGGATGAGCATGGGCGTGCCGCCCAGCGCGCGGAGCGCCTTGGGGGCTCCCGGCCCGAGGCGCACACCCCGGCCGGCGGCCGGAATCACGGCCGCCGTACGGGCGGTCGTACGGCCGGCCTCGGGGTTCGGCACCGGCGGAGGGAGGGGCTCGTCAGACATCGGTTCCTGTCAGGTTGGTGTGCTCGGCCCGGGGAGTTTGACGACAGGGCCTGGGTGGGTATGGCCTGGGCGTAGCCCCTGCTCCCGGAGTGGGGGGAGTGCCGGGCGTACCGCCTCGACCAGCCCCTTCCGTGACTCTGGTCGGGCCCATCGCCCGGACCCGCATGCCAGGGGCGGGGACACGTGCGGTGACACTTTCCCGGCGCGGCACATGGACCGGGAGGCACCGCGGGGTGCGGCGCCGGGGTGTGCGGGGCGTACGGAGCGGGTGTGCACGGCGCAGGGGTGCGGCGTGCGGATCGGCTGCGGGGTACGGGCGCTTCCCGGGTACGGACATGCCGCAGCGCCCGGCGACGTCACATCCGTCATCGGGCACCGCGGCAGTTCGACGCACTTCGATGTACGTACTGGCGACGTGCAGCTCCGCCTGCTTCGTCCGTCTCGCCCTACGAGGCGAGAACCTCGTCGAGGAGAGCTTCGGCCTTGTCCTCGTTGGTCTTCTCCGCGAGGGCGAGCTCGCTGACCAGAATCTGGCGCGCCTTGGCGAGCATGCGCTTCTCACCGGCGGAGAGTCCGCGCTCACGCTCACGACGCCACAGGTCACGCACGACTTCCGCGACCTTGATGACATCGCCCGAGGCGAGCTTCTCCAGGTTCGCCTTGTAACGACGGGACCAGTTCGTGGGCTCCTCGGCGTACGGTGCGCGCAGCACCTCGAAGACCCGGTCCAACCCGTCCTGACCGACCACATCACGTACGCCGACGAACTCCGCATTGTCCGCTGGCACACGCACCGTCAGGTCACCCTGGGCGACCTTCAGCACCAAGTAGGTCTTGTCCACGCCTTTGATCTGGCGAGTTTCGATAGCCTCGATCAGCGCGGCCCCGTGATGGGGATAGACCACGGTGTCGCCAACCTTGAACGTCATGTGACAGGTACCCCTTCCGTGGCTATCCAGGGTAACACGGATACGGCGTGTTCTGAATGACGTTTTCGCAGGTCAGGGCCATTCTCGGGGCTTGACAACAGCATCGGGAACGTGCTGCGACCACTGAGCGGAAGCACGTATTCGCAGGTCGGAGGGGCCCTTCGGGGCGAGCGAAACGCGTACGGTACACGCATCCGGAGGCCTTCGCGAGGGTCGAAACATCCCCATATGTCCACCCCCAAGCGCTCGAGTTCCGCTACTCCGTTCGGTGTGCACGACAGGGTTCCGGCCGAATCCGGAATTGATCACACGCCCTCCGGGAGGAGCGGCCGGTGATCAATTCTCGGACCGCCCCGGCATTTCCCGGTCCGCCGCCGCATTCCTTCACGGAAATACGCGCCTCGCCGAGAAGGCACCGCGGACGACCCCAGCCGCACTTATGTGAATGTCGGAGCAGCGCGCGACCGAAGTAACCGGCGAGTCACTTACTCGAGTCATCCACGACGCCGCTCGCCGAGCGCCTGCCGCGTCACCTGCCGAGCCGCCTGCCGAGGCGTCTGCCGGGGCGTCTGCCGAATCGCCGACAGCCGTCGTCGGCGAAGGGCCGTCCCCGAGTCGTCCACGTCCCCTCGGACGCCCGCGGAAACGGCCGGTGATCGAGTGACGTCCGCGGTCCGCGCGCGCCTTCCGGGGGAACGGCGGGCCTCGCGGGGAGGGTCGGGTGCGGGCTCGCGGAAACGGCTCGATAGCCTGTGGCCGCTGACAGACACTTAAAGGCGGCCGACCGGTCGCCGCCGCTCGCTCGAGTCAAGGAGTTGCCGCCGCCGTGAGCAGCAGCCTTCGACGCGGCGCCATCGCCGCCGCCGCCATCGCGTTCTCAGTCGCCTCGCTCTCCGCGTGCACATCTGGCAACAACGCCCAGTCCCTGCAGATCCAGCCGGACAACGCCGCGACGACCGTGGGCGACATCAAGGTCCAGAACGCCATCGTGGTCACCCAGCCGGACCGCGAGTCCACGGGCCCGGCCGTCGTCGCCGCGACCCTGTTCAACGAGGGCCGCACCGACCAGACGCTGGAGTCGATCACCCTCCCCGGCACCGGCAAGACCGTCGACCTCACCCCCGCCGAGGGCGGCAGCCTGACCGTCCCGGCCGGCGGCTCGCTCATCATCGGCGGCCCGGGCAACGCCTCCGCCGTCCTGCCCAGCAGCCGTGAGGCCGTCCAGGACGGCAACGCGCAGCCGGTCACGTTCACCTTCAGCAAGACCGGTGACGTGAGCCTGCGTGCGCTCGTCCACCCGGCCGAGAGCTTCTTCAGCGAGTGGGGCCCGAGCGAGATCCCGGCCGCGCCCGGCGCCCCGGCGGAGTCGTCGGCGGAGCCGTCCGACAAGCCCTCCGACGACGCCTCGGGCACGCCGAGCGATTCCGCGACCGAGGGCTCCGAGGCCTCGGAGTCGGCGGGCACCCCGTCCGACGCGGCCTCGGCCAGCCAGCCGGCCGGCAACTGAGCACGGCGGCACAGGACGGTACGACGGTGGGCGGGATCCCTGCGCAGGGATCCCGCCACATCGCCCGCTCCGGTGTCGCCACCGAGGGCAAGGGCGAGAAGGCCGCCGGCGAGCCCCACGCCCAGT